>JAYQWJ020000174.1:0-12974 GCA_035829175.2 Candidatus Albibeggiatoa psychrophila | reverse complement strand
CAATTAACATTAGGGACGCATGATAGCAAATGTGGGGCGGTTTTTCGATTGGGAAAATATGACATAATTAAAGTGAAGTAGCTAGTAATGCTATTGACTTTTAAATATTTAAACAAAAGTTCAAAACCAAGTTAAGATATGTTATATAAGATCAATATTTATAGCTAAGGCTACCAATCTTTAAGCGTTGGAAATTATTTTATTATGAGCCAAATCAATCAAAATATAGATGAGCGTGAAATCGCCAAATTTTCTGCCTTAGCTGCTCGCTGGTGGGATGCGCAAAGTGAATTTAAACCGCTTCATGACATAAACCCGCTGCGGTTGGATTATATTGAACAAAAAGTAGGTAATCTGGCAGGTAAAAAAGTGCTGGATGTGGGTTGTGGAGGCGGTATTTTATCCGAAGGGCTTGCAGCAAAAGGTGCGGAAGTCTACGGCATTGACATGAGCGATGCAGCCTTGAATGTTGCAAAATTACATCTGTTTGAATCCAATTTAAAGGTTGAATATCAACAGATTGCGGTTGAAGAATTCGCGGAACAACATGCAGGTGAATTTGATGTAATTGTGTGCATGGAAATGATGGAGCATGTGCCAGAACCTTATTCGGTGATTCAAGCCTGTACTCAGTTGGTTAAACCCGATGGACAGGTCTTTTTCTCAACCTTAAATCGTAATCCAAAATCCTATTTATTCGCCATTATCGGCGCTGAATATGTGCTCAATTTATTGCCGCGTGGCACACATGATTATTCGCGTTTTATCCAGCCTGTCGAATTGGCAAATTGGGCGCGTCTAGCGGGTTTGGAAGTGCGTGATTTTACAGGCATGAGTTACAATCCATTGACACAACATTACTGGTTAAATTCTGATGTTTCAGTGAATTACTTAGCCTACACCCAGCCTGCATAAGCATGAAAATTGAAACCATTTTATTTGATTTAGATGGCACATTGGTTGACACTTTGCCTGATTTAGCCAATGCGCTTAATGTTGTTTTGCAAGAACAGCAACAGCCTACAATAGATTTGGAAACGATTCGCCCAACAGTGTCAAACGGTGCGCGGGCAATGTTGCGATTTGCTTTAGGCTCGGAAGATAGAGCTGATTTTGATGATTTGCATCAGCGTATGTTAGCGGTTTATGCGGAACAGATTGCAGACAAAAGTGCTTTATTTTCTGGGATGGAGCAGGTTTTACATTATATTGAGCAAAATCACAAAGGTTGGGGCATTGTCACCAATAAATATGCGCATTTTACTAATCCTTTATTGGATAAATTAAATCTAACAAAACGTAGTTTATGCAATGTTAGCGGTGATACTTTGCCTGAGAAAAAACCTCATCCTGCACCGTTATTACATGCTTGTAAATTAGCGAATAGCGCAGCAGAAAACTGCATTTATATCGGTGATGCGCAACGTGATATTGAAGCAGGACAGCGTGCGGGAATGCAAACTTTTGTTGCCTTATTTGGTTATATTGGTGCTGAAGATAAACCTGACACTTGGGGTGCAACGGCATTATTAGAACGACCTGAAGATTTGATTAATTGGTTAAAAAAACACGGTTAGTTCTTGCTCTACATGTTAGTGTATGCAATAAATAAAAAACATGTAAAAATCTCAATTAAATTCAGATTATACTAAAAATTGGTAATTCTTTAAGAAAGATATAAAATTGCTTATCCTTAAAATTAGGCTTTCCCCAAAAATATTATTGAAAAACAAGAATAAGGAACACTAATGTCTAAAGCTATTGTTGTCATTCCTGTGAGATTGGCTTCAACCCGTTTACCGAATAAACCGCTGGTTGATATTGAAGGTCATCCGATGATTTGGCATGTGTATCAACGTTGTTTGCAAGCGAAAAAAATTGCAGAAGTACACGTTGCAACCGATACTTTAGACATTGCACAATTGGTTGAATCATGGGGTGGCACGGCGTGGATGACGGATGAATCTTGCCAATCGGGCACGGAGCGTATTGTGTCGATTGTGGATAAATTAGACGCGGATATTATTATCAATGTGCAAGGCGATGAGCCGCTGTTAGAACCGCAAGTGATTGATGAAATGGTCACGGCGTTTGAATCCACTAAACCAATGCCCGATATTGTAACGCCTGCGTGCAAAGTCAAACCTGAAGATATTTTTAATCCCAATGTAGTCAAAATGGTGGTTCGTCACGATGGCTATGCGATGTATTTTTCACGCAATCCGATTCCTTATGTGCGCGATGCAAAAATACAAGCTGAATGGCAACAAAATGTGGATTTTTTAGGGCATTTAGGCCTATATGGTTATCGACGACAGGTTTTAGAGAATTATGCGCAACTCCCTGAAAGTCCATTAGAAAATATTGAACGTTTAGAACAATTACGCTTTTTACAAGCAGGTTATGGCATTTATACTTATCCAACCGAATATTCACATATTTCAGTTGATACCGCCGAAGATTTAGCCCAAGTCAGAGCCATTTTTGAGCAACAACGCAAATAGAAATAACCTGTTAAAAGATTGCCCACCATCACAAGCTTGCTGCTGGAAAAATACATGAAACAATTACAACTCACTTTTCTTGCTAGCTTAATTGGGCTTATATCTATTCTTCTGTATTGGCAGGGCTTGTATTACGATTATGTACAATGGGACGAAGGTATTTATATTGTCAAAAATCCACATATTCAATCATTTAGCTTAGAAAATTTACAATGGATGTTCACTGCCACTCATGCTGCGGTATGGGCACCGATGCTGTGGTTATCTTATGCTGTAGATTATCAAATTTCAGGGCTTAATCCCTTTGCCTATCATTTAAGCAATATTGTCTTACACGCCGCTAATAGTATTTGGATTTTATTCCTCACCTTATTGATTTTAAAAATAAAACCGATCGGCTCATTTTCTATCAAACATCAGTATTTAGCCGCTGGGATTGCTGCATTATTGTTTGTGATTCATCCGCAACATGTTGAACCTGTGATGTGGATTGCCTCACGCAAAGATGTGCTAAGTTTATTCTTTGTGCTTGCCACAATTTGGTTTTATCTACATTACACCCAATCTGATTCAAAAAGTTATTATTGGCTCGCTGTTATCAGTTTTTCTTTAGCTGCCATGACCAAGCCTGTTGCGATGACAATCCCCATTATCTTATTGATTTTAGATGTATTTTTATTGCAAAGAATCAACTCGTTTAAAAGTATATTGCGTTATGTTGTATTTGAAAAACTGCCATTTTGGGGCTTTGCACTATTAACCGCAGGCATGGCATTTTATGCTCATTTATTGGCCGAACGTATTATTGCAACGGTTGAAATTGGTTTAGATGCGCGGATATTGAATGCGGCTGAAATGATAATGCTTTATCTTGTTAAATTTATTATTCCTATCGGTTTATCTCCATATTATCCATTTCCCACTTTTTTTAATATTTTACCCTTTATTTTACTGGTTTTATTAACAACTATATTGTTCTATCTATACAAAAAATATAAACAAATTGCTTTATGGACAGTGTGGCTTATTTTTATCATTAGCTTATTTCCAATGCTTAATATTGTCACGTTCAATCCTAGTATTGCAGGCGCAGATAAATTCATTTATTTACCAATGGTTGGGTTTTATATATTGATTGGTATTGCTATCGTCAAAGGCTGTATACAATGTACAAAAAAATGGCAATTCTTCACTAAAATTATTATTTTTCTTGTTGCATTCGGTTTTATTCAATTATCACAACAGCAAATGCAAGTATGGGAAGATAATTTACATTTATGGTCTGCTGCCAATCAAGCCTTTCCAAATCATTTAGAAATCCAAGATTCATTGGCAAATGCTTATTTTGAACACAAACAATATCAGGCGGCGGTTTATTATTATCAGAAAAATGCGTCTCAAAATACAATTTGTGTACCTTGTGATTATGGTCTCGCCAGCAGTTATTTGCAGTTAGGTGAATTGACGAAATCACTACATTATTTATTGAAAATTGTACAATCTGTTGAAAAAGCAGATAATAAAGAAGGTTTAGACGATGTGTATTTTAAAATTGCCTTAATTCAAGGAAAATTGGGCGACATTCTAACCGCATTGGAATCTGCGAAAAAGGGGTTGTTGTTAAATCCAAATAACCAGCAAGGACAGCAACTTAAACAACAATTACAACGCCATTATGATATGTCTCAGGATATAAAAATAATACTAGAGCCATAAATCAGGAGTGCATTGTTATTTTGCCAATTGTCCTTTAAATAAAGTTGACACTCTTTTTTACAGGATTATCAACAACAGCATTATTCTGATTTTATTCTACATTTTGCAAAACCGTCTCATCTTTCATCAATGGACGCATCGCATTCAGCAAATTTTTAAATAAATGTTTATGCGATTTTTCCTGCTCTGCTAATAACTGTTTTGTATGTTCGCGCTGAGTCGGCATTGAAAAACAAGCGGGACAACTATCTGGCACAACAGGTAATACGGCATCCTGTGCAAAATGGCGGGTTTGACGTTCTCGAATGTATACCAACGGTCGAATAATCCGTAAATCGCCTGCATTATTCAAATAATGGGCTTTCATTGTCTGTAATTGACCATTGTGAAAAGCTGACATTAAAAAACTTTCCGCCAAATCATCCAAATGCTGCGCTAAAACCAAGACGTTATAATTTTCCCGCCGCGCAGTTTCATACATAATGCCGCGTTTCATCCGCGAACAATAAGCACAAAATGAATTGCCTTTTAAGTTCTGTTTTGCCTGTTGCATAATCGGCTGAGATTGAAAAAAATAAGGTAATCCCAAACTGGGCACATAATCTTTTAAACCGCTGGGGTCAAAACCTTCAATCATGGGGTCAATTGTAATCACAGCTAAGTCGAATTTAATCGGCGCATGACGTTGAAAATGATGCAAAATATGCAATAATGAGAGTGAATCTTTACCGCCAGATACACCAAGCAATAAGCGATCGCCATCACGAATCATTTGATAATCAGCAATCGCACGCCCGACATAGCGCAATAAAGATTTAGGAGGTTTGACAAATTGGCTCATGATTAAAAAAGATTTATCCTGAATTTATATTTTTTATATTATACGAATTTATGGGCGGAATTATAGTCGTAGCGACAAAAGAAACAATCATAGTATTTCAAGAACAAAGCATTTAGAATAACAATAAACCCTAAAAATGACACTTTATGGCTAGCTGTAAAATCCATTTTGCACGCCCACGCTATTATAATTCATAATAAAATCCAACAACTTAAATTTGCAAAATATGAATAGCTAACTAAAACTGCCCAATTTTTATTTTTAAATACTGATAAATCAGAACATATTAAACTCTTAAAAATGAGCCAACGTCTTGATATATTCTGCCCTTAACTGATTGTCCAACTGAAAAAAATCAATAAATGGCATAAAAATTGTGAATAACCTCCCAAATAATATGTGCTAATCTTATACATTTATATTTAAACTCATAATTGCCACAATACACGCTTACCTTGATACCACAAAAGGCAAACCAATGATTGAATTGGATGGCTACATTATTACAGAGGAAGTCTACTCCGATAACAAAGTATTGATTTATAGAGGACTTCAACAACCTCACTCAATGCCTGTGATTCTGAAAACACTTAATACAGAATATCCTTCACCTGAAGAAATTAGCCAAATTCAACATGAATATGATATTACGCGCCAACTAAATTTAATCGGTTCTGTGCGTCCTTATGGCTTAAGCAAACATCAAAATCGTCTAATTCTGGTACTGGAAGATATTGGCGGCGACTCCTTGCGTAACGTTATTGTCGATCGTCGGATCAATATCGAAACCTTTCTCAAAATTGCTATTCAATTGGCGCGTGCGATTGGCGAATTACATCAACACAATATTATCCATAAGGACATTAAGCCCTCAAATATCATTGTTAATTTGGAAACTGAACAAGTCAAAATCACCGACTTTAGCATTTCAACTCGCTTGCAAGCCAATCAAACTCAACTCACTGCAAATCCTGATCAAATTGAAGGCACGTTAGCTTATATCTCGCCAGAACAAACGGGACGGATGAATCGGAGTGTTGATTATCGAACCGATTTTTATGCGCTTGGGGTGACATTTTATGAAATGCTTGTTGGTTGGCTGCCATTTCAAACTACTGATTCAATGGAGTTAATTCACTTTCACATTGCAAAACAGCCAATTGCACCACACAATTTAAACCCTGAAATTCCGCTGCCATTATCCAATATCATCATGAAATTAATGGCAAAAAATCCTAATGAACGTTATCAAAGTGCCCATGGATTAGAAACCGATTTACAAATTTGCTGGTCTGAATGGTCGAAAAAGCACGAAATTTCTGATTTTACGCTGGCTCAGAAAGATACCGCAGGCATTTTCCATATTCCATACAAAGTATATGGTCGTACCCGTGAACTTTCCCTATTGTTGGACTCATTTCGTTATACCACTTTTGGACATCGTGGCTTTATCATCGTATCAGGCGACATCGGCATGGGCAAAACCGCGTTAGTGAATGAATTACAAAAACACATTCATCGCAAACATGGTTTATTTATTTCAGGAAAATTCGCCAATATTGATGAACAAGATACGCAAAATTTGCCTTACAGCGCGGTGATTCAGGCATTACGCGACTTGATGCTGCAATTATTAACTGAATCTGCCAGTAAAATGAATCAGTGGAAACATAAATTATTATTAGCTTTGGGCGATAATGCGCAGGTTATCGTAGATGTGATACCCGAACTTGAAATGTTAATTGGCAAACAATCCACTGTTAGCGACCTTACCTCTACCGAGAATCAGCACCGTTTTCATTTGGTTTTTTTGAATTTTATCCGCGTATTTGCGCATCACGAACATCCGTTGGTGATTTTTTTAGATTCATTACAATGGATTGATAATGCCAGTTTCCAGTTGTTGAAAACCATTTTAACCGATGAAAAAACCAATTCCTTGTTGTTAATTGCAGGTGTGCGTCCTAATGATGAACAACATCTGATGATTGATGAATTGATACAAGAAGCAGAAAAACATCAAATTAAGTATGAAAACATTAGTTTACAGGCATTGAAATTAGAAGATATTGAACAGATTGTCGCGGATACCCTGCATTGCACCTTGGATTATGCGCATAGTTTAGCTGAATTATTATTAAGCAAAACTGAGGGAAACCCTTTCTTTGTTAACGAATTTTTAGAGAATTTATATAAGGAAAATTTACTAAAGTTTAATTTTAAACAAAAACAGTGGGAATGGGATGTAAAAGAAATTTTAGCCATGGACATGACGGACAATGTGGTGGCATTGACTGAACAACGAATGCAGAAATTATCCGAATCTGCCCAAATATTATTAAAATATGCCTCTTGTATTGGAGCGCAATTTGACGTGCCGACCTTAAGCCAAATTGCCAATCAATCAATTAAAGATACGGCAAGCATTTTATGGGAAGCGGTCGAAGAAAATTTAATTATTCCATTGGGTGAAGCCTATCATTCCTTGTATTCCAGTGTTGATATTGAGCAACAAAATTTAGATTTTTCAGAAACTAACTATCGTTTTATTCATGACCGAGTTCATCAAGCAGCCTATCACTTATTGACTGAACAGGAAAAACAACAGATACATTATCAATTTGGACGGATTTTACGCGAAAACATCAAACCGGGACATTTAGAAGAACATTTATTTGAAATTGTGCATCACCTTAATTTAGGGATTAACATGATTCATGTAGAATCTGAACGCTTTGATTTAGCAAGATTAAATTTATCAGTTGGCAAAAAAGCCAAAGCCAGCAGTGCCTACGAATCCGCCGCAAATTATTTTAATACTGCCTTATCTTTATTGCCTAAAAACAGTTGGCAACGTCAATATCATTTGAGCTTGTCTTTATATATTCATACCATGGATGTGGCTTATTTAAACGCGGAAGTCGAGCAAGCTGAGGACTTATTTCAACAAGTGATGCTCCAAGCCAATAGTTTACTAGACCAAATCAGAGCCTATGAGTTAAAGATTTTATATTACGCTTCACAGAATAAAATGCACAAAGCATTGGATATAGGTTCGGAAGTACTTAAACTATTAAATATCGCCCCACCAGATGAAAATGATGATTTACAGGCTTTATTTGTCGAATTACGCCATTTGATGCGAAACCGTAGCATTGATGATTTAGCAAAATTACCGAAAATGCGTGATAAACACAAACAAGCCGCTTTACGCATTTTAGTCAGCATGTCTGCGCCAGCTTATTTAGCCGCTCCAAAACTCTATCCTGTTATATGTTATCAACAAGTTAGAATCAGTGTTGAATATGGGAATAGTGATTTATCAGCTTATGCCTATGCTTCATATAGTATGGTTTTATGTGGGATTTTGAATGATATTGACGCGGGCTATCAATTTGGTAAATTAGCCTTAAATATACTGGATAAATATAACAATAAAAATTTCACTGCAAAAGTGCTGATGTTGGTTAATGTCTGTGCGCGACACTGCAAAGAACCTGCACGGAATGCGCTTGACCCTCTTAAATTGGCGATGAAAAATGGTATGAAAACAGGTGATATTGAATATGCTTGTTATGCTTCGATGTTTCGCAACACTTATTTATTTTTGGTTGGTGAACGCTTGAGCAAAGTCAGTGATGAGGGTAAACAGGCATTAGAAATAATGCGGAAATTTAATCAACAATATCAATCCTATTACATGCAAATCTGGTTGCAATTATTCGATAATTTACAAGCTAAAACCACAGAGCCGTATATTCTAAAAGGTGATATTTTTGACGAAAGTAAGATTGTGCCTCAATTAGAGAAACAAAATAATGCTTTATCTCTATTTGTAGTGTATTTTGCCAAAGCCTTATTATGCTACATTATGCGTAAACCTGTCGAAGCACTGATTAATGCAGAATTAGCAGAAAGACATATTATGGGCGGGAATGCTTTTTTACACTATACAACCTATAAATTCTTCTATTCCTTAATATTATTGGCAAATTACACTACTGCGAATAAAGATGAAAAAAAACGTTATTTAGCCCAATTACAACAAAATCAAGCTCAATTGCAGCTTTGGGTTACACATGCGCCCGCCAATTATCAACACAAATATGATTTAATCAGTGCAGAGCAAGCGCGGATTTCTGGTAAAGTACATCAAGCGATGGCAGCTTATGAGCAAGCTATTCAAGGTGCAAAACAGCAAGGTTTTTTACAAGAAGAAGCCTTAGCCAATGAATTAGCCGCTGAATTTTATTTTGATTTGGGGATTCAAAAAATTGCTCAAGTGTATTTAACCGATGCCCATTACGCTTATCAGCATTGGGGTGCAACACTTAAAGTCAAAGAGTTAGAAGCCAAATATCCTAATCTTAGTCATCGCCAAAAAAATACTGAAAAGGTGTCACAAACGGCATCACTTTCGACTAAAACCTCAGCGGCAACCTTACAAGGAATGAGTAATTTTGACTTGCTCAGTGTGATGAAAGCATCGCAAACCATTTCCAGTGAAATTGTATTAGATAAGCTTACAGAACGTTTGTTAAAGATTGTAATGGAAAATGTTGGAGCGCAACGCGGCGTACTTATTTTAGATAAAAATGAACAAATTAGCATTGAGGCGGAAATTAGAACAGGGCAAAATAGCAAAGATTCAAAATTGATTCAACAAACAAAAATTGTCGATTTGAGCCAAAAAGAGGAAAATACAAGTTTACCTATCAGTTTAATTCATTATGTGTTGCGCACGAAGAATCATGTCGTATTGGATGATGCACTGAAAGATCAGCGTTTTAACAGCGATGCTTATATTTTACAGCACAAACTTCAATCAATTTTAGCTCATCCATTATTAAATCAAGGGCGTTTAGTTGGTTTGTTGTATTTAGAAAATAATCTCATGACTCATGCTTTTACAATTGAAAGCTTAAATATTTTACGTTTGCTCTCTAGTCAAATGGCTATTTCTTTGGATAATGCTTTATTTTACAAAAAATTACATGCGGCAAGAGAAGAAGCTGAAGCTGCCAATAAAGCTAAAAGTGCCTTTTTGATGAACATGAGCCATGAATTGCGTACTCCATTGAATGCGATCATAGGTTATTCTGATATTATTCAAGAAGATGCAAATGATATGGGTTATGAGGATATTTTGCCAGATTTAGATAGAATTCAAACCGCAGGCAAACAGTTATTAGAGATTATTAGTAATGTTTTGGATATTTCTAAAATTGAAGCGGATAAAATGGGTTTAACCTTGACTAATTTTAATATTGAAAAGCTGATAAACGATGTTGTGACCGTGATTCAGCCTAGTATATTGAATAATGAGTTGTTGGTGACTTATGAAAAAGACTTAGGCATCATGCACGCCGACCAAACTAAATTACAACAGGTTTTATTAAATTTACTCAGTAACGCGCTAAAATTCACCCAAAATGGCAAAATATGGTTTTATGTTAAACGCCAACGAACTTATCCTGATGAAGGTAATAGCCGTTCTGATTGGATTTATTTCGAGGTTAAAGACACGGGAATTGGCATGGATGATGAGCATGTTAAACATGCGTTTGAGGCATTTAATCAGCTTGATAATTCGACCACCCGTCAATATGGCGGCACGGGTTTGGGCTTGACCATTAGCAATCATTTTTGCCGTATGATGAATGGTGAAATTAAAGTGAGCAGTCAACTTGGTAAAGGTTCAACCTTTGCAGTGCGTTTAGCGGCGTATATGGGCGATCTAACTTAGATTTGTTGGCATGTTTTCTTAGCGCATTTTTGTTAAAGCTTGCTCGGGATGTGTTTTTATAAGCAATTGATTTTATATTTATTTTATAATGTATGGTCATTATGGGTTTTAAACCAATACTTACAATTTGATGGATGTTTTTCAAAAATCTGCGTTGTCATTTTCTAATGCCTGCACTATATTTCCAACTTTCTCATTACTCTCGTATTACAGAATAAAAAAAATGGATTATCCAACAACTTTTGATGTCATTGTCATTGGCGGCGGTCACGCTGGTACTGAAGCCGCATTGGCAGCTGCTCGCATGGGCGTAAATACTTTATTGCTAACACACAATGTCGAAACCCTCGGACAAATGTCTTGCAATCCTGCGATTGGTGGGATTGGTAAAGGACATCTGGTTAAAGAAATTGATGCGCTGGGCGGTCTGATGGCAAAAGCCGCTGATTTGGCAGGTATTCAATTCCGTATTCTCAATGCCAGTAAAGGGCCTGCGGTGCGTGCGACTCGTGCTCAAATTGACCGTAGTTTATACCGTATTGCGGTGCGTAAAGTCTTAGAAAATCAAGCGAATCTCAGTATTTTCCAACAAGCGGTTGATGATCTTATTTTTGAAGGAAATCAAGTCAAAGGTGTTATAACTCAAATGGGTTTACGCTTTTTTGCCCCAACGGTGATATTGACTTCTGGCACATTTTTAGGCGGCGTAATTCATGTTGGTTTATCCAATTACCAAGCAGGACGCATGGGTGATCCAGCATCTAATACTTTATCCCAAAAATTACGCGCAACAGATTTACGTGTAGACCGTTTGAAAACAGGTACGCCACCGCGTTTAGACAGTCGCAGTTTAGATTACAGCGTGATGCAAGAACAACAAGGCGATATGCCAACCCCTGTGTTTGCATTCCAAGGTGATGTGAGCCAACACCCGCGCCAAGTTTCTTGCCACATTACCCATACTAATGAACAAACTCACGATATTATCCGTTCGGGGCTAGACCGTTCGCCGATGTATACGGGGGTGATTGAAGGCATTGGGCCGCGTTATTGTCCTTCGATTGAAGATAAAGTGATGCGTTTTTCTGATAAATCGTCGCATCAAATTTTTGTCGAGCCTGAAGGTTTGGACATCAATGAAGTTTATCCTAATGGGATTTCTACCAGCTTGCCGTTTGATATTCAGCTTGGTTTAGTGCGTTCGATGAAAGGTTTTGAAAATGCACATATTACGCGCCCCGGTTATGCCATTGAGTATGATTTTTTCGACCCGCGCGATTTAAAACCGAGTCTGGAAACCAAAGTATTTGACGGTTTATTTTTCGCTGGGCAAATTAATGGCACAACGGGTTATGAGGAGGCGGCTGCACAAGGTTTGATTGCGGGGATGAATGCGGCGTTGCAAGTGAAAGGAAATGAGGCTTGGACACCGCGCCGTGATGAGGCGTATGTCGGTGTATTGATTGATGATTTAATTACCAGTGGCACAAAAGAACCTTATCGTATGTTTACCAGTCGTGCCGAATATCGTTTATTGTTGCGTGAAGATAATGCTGATTTGCGTTTGACTGAAAAAGGGCATGAATTAGGTTTAGTTGATGATGAACAATGGCAATTTTTTGAGCACAAATGCGCTGCAATCAATGCAGAAACTGAACGTTTAAGTAAATTATGGATACATTTGGATACGCCAGAAGCAGAACAAGTGTCTAAAATAACACCTTTGCGCCGTGAAGCGAATTGTTTAGATTTATTACGTCGTCCTGAAATCACTTATAACGGCTTAATGCAGATTGAATCATTGAAAACAGGTCGTGGCAGTGAGCTTGCTCAAGTGCATCAACAAGTTGAAACTCAGGTTAAATATAGCGGTTATATTGAGCGTCAACAAACTGAAATTGCGCGTTTGCGGCGTTATGAAGAGACCACGATTCCAGATAATATGAATTATGAAAAAGTAACGGGTTTATCAAACGAAGTACGGCAAAAGTTAATTCAATTTCGTCCAACCAGTGTAGGGCAAGCGTCTCGAATTTCAGGGGTTACGCCTGCGGCAGTGTCTTTGCTCTTGATTCATTTGAAAAAAATATTGCATTAAATAGAGTGGATGGCGGTCTTGGACAGTGGGATGAAAATATTAGAGATGTTGCAAGCTTTAAAATCAACT
>JAYQWJ020000173.1:0-2599 GCA_035829175.2 Candidatus Albibeggiatoa psychrophila | reverse complement strand
CAAATTAAAGCCCCTTCTGGTCATTTATATTTAGCGACTGTTGGCGATATAGATAAATTAAATATTCATGATTTCGCACTCACTTTGTTGCAAGGCGAGATTAATATTTCTCAACAATCTTTACTTGAAACCAGTGGTGAAAGTGGTGGCGGCATTTCTATTCGTTCAGGGCAATTTGTGCTTAATAACAGCCAACTCATTGCTCAAACTCAAGGTCAGAAAAATGGTGATGCGATTGATATTACAGCCAATGATATTACGCTTCGACAGGGTGCATTGATTGATGCCAGTGTCACAGGCTTAGGTAATGGTGCAAATATTCGTTTACAAGCAACTGAATCCATTAGCGCAATAGATGAAAATGAAACTACTGGTAATTCGATTACAATTTATGCTGATGCTGAATTAAATCAAGCGCAAAATAATCAAGAAAATCAAACAGGCGACGCTGGCACAATCACGCTGAGTGCTAATAATATCGAGTTTAAAGATCGCTCTTCCATCATTGCAGAAACCAGTAGCACTGGACGTGGGGCTGATATAAATATGAGCGCAAAGCAAAACCTTACTTTTTCAGGTAATGGAAATGGTTCTACATCAGGCACGCTTATCTCTAAAACAAACTATAAACCTGAAACTGCGGGAAAAGCAGGCAATGTGTTTTTAAGCGCAGAACAAATTTTACTTGAAGACGAATATAATTTCACTTCATCAACTTATGGATTTAGCAATGCAGGAAACATCATATTCAACACCAATAATCTTAATATCAATTCAACACTTATTGCAACGCTAACTTTTGGGGCTGGCGATGCAGGTTTGGTTCATTTTGATATTGATGACACACTATCATTGTATGGAGCAAGAATCTTTAATTTATCCATGGGTTCAGGCAATGCAAACACCACTCAAGTCAAAGCTAAAAATATTTATTTTGATTATGGCTCTTATTTTTTATCGCTGAATCGGCGAACTGGGAATGCAGGAAATATCATAATAGAAGCAACGGATATGCTAAAAATGCTAGGAGCAAGAAATGGATATTCATCTAAGATTGCATCAAACTCATCTCCCACTTTAGAAGGTCTTATAGCAGGTGATGCTGGAAATATTAGTGTAAAAGCAGGACGAATTATTATGCGTGATGGTGCAAATATTAGTAGCAACTCTTTTTCTCGTTTAGGGTTTTATGCGGGTAAAGGTGGAAATATTGATATTGATGTACAAGGTTCAATAGACATTTCAGGTGCGAATCCTTATGGAGAAAGTGAAGAAGGTTTTGCCAGTGGGATTTATGCCAGAAGCCTAGGTATCGGTGATAATGGTAGCCAAGGCGGTAATATTCGTTTGCAAGCTCAATCTTTAAAATTAGCCGAAGGGGCAGCCATTACCAGTAGCACCAATAATTATTCACCAAGTGGCACAATCGATATTATCGTACAAGACAGCATAGAAATGAGTGGTGATGCGTCACATATTGAATTACTAGAACCCGGTGAAGAACAAGTTAAATATTTCAAAACTTATTCTGTTAACAGTCTTAACCAATCAACCAGTGGTATTTATGCCCGTTCGTTGGATAACAATGTGCAATCAGGTGCAGCAGGCAATATTAATTTAAGCGCACAAACTCTGAACATGTCAGATAAAAGTAGTATTTCCACATCCAGTGCAGGTGGCGGTCAAGCGGGTCATATCAAGTTAACAGTCAATCAATTAAAAATAGACAGCACTGCACATATATCATCTGAGAGTCAATTTACTAATCGCTATCAATTTATTGATGTAGATGAACGTGATAATACACTGGTTAAACAAGGCGATATTATCAAAGCAGCTGATTTAGGCAACGGTAAAATAAATTATTATATTAATATTGGCACTTATTTAATTCCTTCTCGAATTCCAATAGACCCCGTCGCTGATATTAATGCGCTTTATCAATTAAGTGAGCAAAATCTACTGGTGAATGGACAAATAGTTGAAGTTAAAAATGCAGATAATCAACAATCAGGACAATATATTTACACCCATCATCACGACTTAGAACTAGATACGTGGCAACGTATGGATCAAGATGTAACAACCGTTTTGGATACAGCTCAACCTATTTTATCTGTGCGTAAAGATAATGATGGCTATGCTCAAGGTGAAACATTGCCCAATTATCAATTAGGTGAACGTATTCGTGTTTTAGATGTGGGAAATGGCAAAACTGCCGACTTCATTTATACCAATATGCAAGAAAATAATGGTAATACCCATGTTGATTTTGTTCGAGTGAATCAATTTAATGTGAGCAATATCGCGGAATTAAACATATTGCCTGAACAAACTGCTTTAGATAACGAATATCCGATTGCAACGGTAGAAAATCCACAGCAAGGTTTAATCGGGCAATTTATTTACGCTGACAATCAATGGATTAGTTTGAATACTCAGCGACAAATTGCACAAATCACCGATATTAATGATTTAACCTTGGCTAAAACAGGTAATATCGCAAAAATTGGCGATGCAAACGATCAAATGATTTATACAGGACAGAAATGGATCAATTTAAATCCACAGCTTCAGACAATACAAAGCATTGCAGACT
>JAYQWJ020000172.1:0-3295 GCA_035829175.2 Candidatus Albibeggiatoa psychrophila | reverse complement strand
GATTTAGATTTTTACTTAAGTCTTTAAAAAATGCTGACAGCCGTGTTATTCTAGCAGTTACAAATATCATGGATTGCTAGACGTACTCAGGCTTTTCAGATTTAAAAAAACCAAGCAAAACCTTCTGAGTCACGATAATGGATAAATTTCCCCAATTACTCACTATTTTACCAGCCCACAAAGTCCTATTAACCGACGAAGCGGTACGCCCTTATGAATGTGATGGCTTACCTGCTTATAAACAACGTCCGGGCGCGGTGGTATTACCCGACACCGTTGATGAAATTAAAGCCGTTTTGCGTTTTTGTCATCAACAGCAAATACCCATTGTTCCGCGTGGAGCAGGCACAGGTTTATCGGGTGGTGCATTGCCGCGTAAAGATGGGGTTTTACTCAGTTTAGCCAAATTTAAACAAATTCTTAAGATTAATCCTCACGCTCGTACTGCAACCTTACAACCGGGAGTCCGCAACTTAGCGATTTCCCAAGCTGCAGCCGCTTACAATTTATATTACGCGCCCGATCCTTCTTCGCAAATTGCCTGTACGATTGGTGGCAATGTGGCGGAAAATTCAGGCGGCGTGCATTGTTTAAAATATGGTTTGACCACTCATAATATATTGCAACTCAAAGTCTTAACCATCGATGGTGAATTATTGACCATTGGCAGTGAGGCATTGGATAGCTCTGGTTATGACTTGTTAGCCTTGTTGACAGGTTCGGAAGGCTTATTAGGCATTATCATTGAAATTACCGTTAAATTATTAATCAAACCACCACAGGTTAAAGTGTTACTCGCCAGTTTTGACCAAGTGAATTTAGCAGGCAAAGCGGTTGCTGATATTATTGGTTCTGGGATTATTCCTGCGGGCTTAGAAATGATGGATAATGCGGCATTATGTGCGGCGGAAGATTTTGTCAAAGCAGGTTATCCCAAAGGTGCGGCGGCGATTTTATTGTGTGAATTAGACGGCAATGAGAAAGAAGTTGATTTACAAGTAGAGCGGGTACAAAATTTACTTAAACAAGCAGGTGCAACGGAAATTCGAGTGGCACAAACTGAGCACGAAAGAATGCAGTTTTGGTCAGGTCGAAAAAATGCGTTTCCAGCGGTTGGGCGTATTTCACCCGATTATTATTGTATGGATGGGACGATTCCACGCAAACATTTACCCGAAGTATTGGAAGGCATTAATCAATTGAGCCAGCATTATAACTTACCTGTGGTTAACGTTTTTCACGCAGGCGATGGCAATTTACATCCGTTGATTTTATATGATGCAAACAATGCGGGCGAACTGGAAAAAGCAGAGCAGTTTGGCGGCAAAATTTTAGAATTATCGGTTGCTTATGGTGGCGCAATTACGGGTGAACATGGCGTAGGTATCGAAAAAATTGACCAAATGTGTGTGCAATTTAATGCTGATGAACTGGCGCAATTTCATTCAATTAAACAAGCTTTTGACCCGCTTAAATTGTTAAATCCTGGGAAAGCAATTCCAACCTTACATCGATGTGCAGAATTTGGTGCGTTGCATGTGCATGATGGTGAATTACCTTTTCCTGAATTAGAACGATTTTAAAAACGACTTAATTGATAACTGTTCACTGATAATTGTTAATTGATGATGTTAGAATACAACAACTTTTAATCACTTTACTAATAGGACATAACGAGTTCCATGGCACGTATTACGGATTGCTTTGACCGTCTCAAACAACAAAATCGCACCGCATTGATTCCATTTATCACCGCAGGCGACCCACAGCCACAATTCACTGTTCCATTTATGCACGCTTTAGTGAAATCAGGTGCTGACATTATTGAACTTGGAATCCCTTTTTCTGACCCTATGGCTGATGGTCCTGTGATTCAAAAAGCCAGTGAACGCGCTTTGGCAGCAGGAACGCATTTAAAAGATGTATTGGAGATGGTTAACACCTTTCGCCAACAAGATAATGATACGCCCGTGGTTTTGATGGGCTATTTAAATCCTATTGAAATGATGGGTTATGAAGCCTTTGCTCAAGCAGCTCATGCGGCGGGTGTTGATGGCGTTTTGAGTGTGGATTTGCCACCTGAAGAAGCTGAAGAGCCTTTGAAAATCTTTAAAAAATATCAGCTCGACCCCATTTTCTTGCTCGCGCCAAACAGTGATGATGAGCGAATTAAAAAAGTGGCGCATTATGCGTCTGGTTATTTGTACTATGTTTCACTTAAAGGTGTGACAGGTAGTGCTAATTTAGATGTGGATGCGGTGAGTGAGAAAATGAAGCAAATTCGACAACATACGGATATTCCTATCGGAGTTGGATTTGGGATTAAAGACCCTGAAACCGCAGCTAATGTTGCTAAAGTCAGCGATGCGGTGATTGTAGGTAGTGCTTTGGTTAAACGGATTGAAACTTTACCAGAAGGTGAATTATTAGCATCCATCAGTGATTTTGTGAAGTCTTTACGCCACGCAATGGATAATATTTAATGAGTAAACCTGATACAATTTTTGGGATTCATGCAGTTCAACAAATTTTGAGTTCTGACCCGATTCGCATTTTAGAAGTTTGGGTGTTAGACGGTCGGCATGACAAGCGGTTGCAAAGCTTGATTCGTGAGCTTGAGCCATTGGGTTTGAGCTTAAATAGGGTGCAGCGCAAAACCTTGGACAAATTGTCTGAGGAAGGACAGCATCAAGGGATTGTGGTTCGTTGTAAAGCCAAAGCTGCTTTGAATGAAAATGATTTAGAGCAATTGCTTGAACGTTTAGAAAAACCCGCTTTTTTGCTTGTTTTAGATGAAGTGCAAGACCCGCATAATTTAGGTGCATGTTTTCGGACGGCTGATGCGGCAGGTGTGGACGCGATTATTGTACCGAAGAATAATGCCTGTGGTTTGTCGCCAACGGTGCATAAAGTGGCTTGTGGTGCGGCAACGACCATCCCTTTTATTCAAGTGACCAATTTAGCGCGGACATTGCAGTGGTTGCAAAAGCAGAATATTTGGATTATTGGTACGAGCGATCAAGCTAAAAAATGGGTTTATGATATTGATTTCAAAGGTAACATTGCTTTAGTAATGGGTGCTGAGGATACAGGCTTGCGTCGTCTGACTGAAGAACATTGCGATGAGCTTGGGAAATTACCAATGTCGGGTTCAGTTGCAAGTTTAAATGTTTCGGTTGCAACGGGGATTTGTTTATATGAAGTGGTTAAACAACGGTTAGCAACAGTTTAGGTATAAATTTACAAATTTAAATCCAATCCAAAATGTCTATTTGCAACGGCTTCACGCTTTGAT
>JAYQWJ020000171.1:0-3545 GCA_035829175.2 Candidatus Albibeggiatoa psychrophila | reverse complement strand
CTTAGGTATTGAATTCAAATAAAGTGTTTCAATCATCAAATCTTCTGGAAATTCTGCTATCAAAGTGTCACTTGCATATTTTTCTTGTGCTGTTTTAACAACTTCCTCACGACGACGCTCAGCAATTCGATGACGAATAATATCAACTAAAGACTCTTGTTCATCTAAAGATAACGCATTTATCGCCTCTAATAAATCATTAAATGAAATAGCTTTATTCATCATTTTTATTTCCCGATATTACCTTTAATTTCAATAGATTGTTTATATGGCATGAAAATAATTTTTTTAAGTTTACTCAGAATATTGGATAACATTAAATATGACTCCTTATATCAGCATAATTATAGACGCGACGCATTGTATTTCTACACTATAATAACAAGTCTAATAACTCAAACCTGATAATTACCAAAACCCAATTGGATTGGAGACACCATGCGTTACTTATTGATTTGTGGACTATGTACTTTACCTTTATTGGCTCAAGCCGCCGAACCCTCTTTAACCATTTCCAGCAAACGCCTGACCTTAGAAACCGCCACCACCATCGCCCAAAATACAATTAAAGCCTGTCGCAAAGCAGGTTATCAAGTCGGCGTGACAATTGTCGACCGCTCAGGTCAAGCCCAAGTCGTACTACGCGATACACTCGCACCAGAATTGACTTTAACCGTGAGTAAGAAAAAAGCCTATACCGCAATATCGTTCAATAGCGCGACATCAAGCCTAACAGAACGTTTTAGCTCACCGTTTTCAGTGCCTAAAATCGACGACTTATTAATCAGTGGCGGGGGTTTACCAATTCAAGCACAAGGGGGATTGCTCGGAGGAGTGGGAGTCAGCGGTGCGCCTTCAGGAAAAATCGATGAACAATGCGCTCAAGCAGGTATTGACAGCGTACTTGATGATTTAGAAATGGAATAAAAGTGATCTCAGGACTGCCAATCCTTCAAAGAGTCGCAGTCCTAATATCAAGATTGAGCGTCTTGAAATAAAATGTTATTTACCACTCATTATGATAATCGCTAAACAATACCGAGCCAAAATTGTCCGTTGTTTGCGTACTGGTTTCGATATTATCAGGATCAGAAGCATGATAAGATTGATCTGTTACCTTGTGCAAATACCAATTAGATTGTTTGGCAACATACTTAAAAGTAATATATTTTGTCCATCTCCACGAACTGCCACCATGATGCTCAATCGTAAAATAACCTTTTTTAATAGCGGTGCGCTGATACGGGTCGCCAAGCATTCCACCACAGCTTGCACATAAAATAACATGATCGTTACGTGCGGCAAGACGTAACTCATTGTTTGCATTGCGAGTCAAAACCAACAATGGACGTAAAGCATCATCCTGTTGTTCCGCTTCTTGATGCTGTTCCTCATCTTGATGTTTTAAAATTAACACCACATCCGTATATTTATCCCGATTTAAATCACCTTCCGTTACATCCAAAACCTTATAACCCAAAGGTACAAAATCATTAATCGTTTGCCCTGCACTCTGAGCAGACAAACCACTTACCGTATTAATTCCTAAATGGGTTTCTAATTCATCAATTCGAGACAAATACAAATTTTCTAAACAGTCAATATCTTCAATCGTGCATTGTTTTAAACGCTGTTTTAGCCATTTACGCTGCTGATGTTTTAAATCTTTAAACTCTGATTTAGATAATGTTTTACGCAAAGCAGAGTAACGTTTACTTAATAAACTATCCGCAACATCTAAACCATCATTATCGCAAATCGCATGTTCAATCGGCGCATGGGCTTTATGACAGTCAAAACTTGCTGCCATCGTTGCTTGATTCATAACAATAGACAAAAACAGGAATGCACGATAGTACATAAGAAAACTCCTTTGACAGTGGCTGAATTTTTAATTCTCTGATTTTTAGTGTTTTTATGAGATATGAGAATAGTGTAAACCATTTATCTTAGAGAAAGATAGGCTTAGCTTAGGGATAAAGCGAGATTAGAAAAACCTGACAGATGAGATAAGCTATCAGGTTTCAAACTGTTTTTTATTGTGCTGGAATTGATGGTAAATCAGAGACCGTACTTGGCGTGGAAACTTCAACAGAAGGCATATCAGTTATAGGTGCAGTCTGAAGCATTTCCGTGACACTTTTAGGTTGGTGTGTTGACGTAGAAAAATAAGCCAAAGTCAAACTTGTAACAAAAAATGTAGCAGCCAAAATACCTGTGACTTGCGTTAGAAATGAACCTGAACCACGGCTACCGAATACAGTTGCAGAAGCACCACTACCAAAAGCCGCTCCAGCCTCCGCACCTTTACCATGTTGAACTAAAATAAAACCAATCAATCCTGCACAAATCAGAATATGAACAGTAACAATTATTGAATGCATAATTACCCTACTTTGCTGCTTGACAGATAGCTAAAAAATCATCGGCTTTTAATGACGCTCCTCCAATCAATCCACCATCAATATCTTGCATTGCTGTTAACTCTGCTGCGTTATTGGGTTTCATGCTGCCGCCATATAAAATTCTTACTTTGTCTGCAATAGTTGCATCTTGTTGTGCGATTCGTCCACGAATAAAAGCATGGACAGCTTGTGCTTGTTCAGGACTGGCGGTTTTACCCGTACCAATTGCCCAAACAGGTTCATAAGCAATCACCGCATTGTCTAATGATGCAATACCATTGGCATTAATCACTGCATCTAACTGACGGGCAACAACCGCTTCTGTTTCACCTGCTTCACGCTGTTCTAACAATTCGCCGACACAAATGATAGGTGTTAAACCATCTGCTTGGGCTTTAGCTGCTTTGCTTGCAACTAATTCATCAGTTTCAGCGTATAAAGTACGGCGTTCAGAGTGCCCGATAATCACATAGGTACAGTTAAAATCCTTTAACATTGTGGTAGATATTTCGCCTGTGAATGCGCCATTATCTTGTTCAGATACGTTCTGCGCCCCATAAGCAATCATACTACCTTTAAGTGATTCACTGACTTGTTGCAAATAGACAAAAGGTGCACAAACCACAACTTCTGCTTGTTGTACAGCACTCATGCCCTGTTTAATGCCTTCAAGTAAACTGTCGACGCTAGCTTTAGAGCTATTCATCTTCCAATTTCCCGCAATTAATGGTTGACGCATTTTTATTATAATCTCCTCTCTTTGGGGAAGAGGATTGTAACGATTAGATAGGAAAAAATCAAATTGTAGCAGTAAATTACATGACTTTGTACCGCCAATATTTTTAAAAACAGGCAAATGAGCAATTATCAAATTTAGGCAATGTGAAATGGATTTATCACGCCTGAATAAAAACAAACTCTATTTTTTACTAAGCCACAAAACGTTTTTTAAGTTTTAGCGTAAATTAAATCAACTTCTACAATTAATTAATATCTATCAGAATATTGTGTTTCAGCAAAAATATGCCTATAAAAATCAACTGTTAAATTGGCTTTATTCATCATCAATCCGTCATCAATGGTTAATTTCTCTCGATATTGCCATGAGTTTCTGCTACATTATTTCCACTCACTAACACC
>JAYQWJ020000170.1:0-2892 GCA_035829175.2 Candidatus Albibeggiatoa psychrophila | reverse complement strand
TGTCCTATGCGCTATTTAGCTAAATCACTGCTGAAAATAAGCGGCTTCTGCTTACTCCTATTTCACGCCAATTTTAGTTACGCGATTAATACTGCACCGCGATTATTGCCAATTACTGATGAAGTTGTTGTATTGGGACAAGCCGTTGTTGTACAAGCACAAGTCATTGATGATGAAAAAGATAGCCTGCAATTCAAACTGCGTTATGCGCCACCCAGTGCTCATATTAACAGTCAAACAGGCTTATTTTCTTGGCGACCTGCTGCCATAGGCACGTTTAAAATCGCGATTATTGTTGAAGAAACAAACCATGATACGGACAACCTCCAAACTCAAAAAATCTTTAATGTGACTGTTTTTAATAAGGAATTGGCTGAATTTGGATTGTCTCAGTTAGATATTGCGCAATTAGATAGCACGCTTATCCAAACCTTGCCCGCTGAAGCATTTTCCACATTCACTGATGTCGATGTACAAAAACTACCTGCTGAAACGTTTCTCACAATCTCGCCACAGCAATTTGCTCAGTTTACTGCCAGCGCAGTTTGTGGGATTAGCACCGACCAATTTAGTCAATTGCCTACCGAGCTTTTAGCTTATTTAAACGCACAAAGCATGACGGGTTTTACGCCGCAAATTATTCAAATGTTTCGCGCTAAGCATTTACAAACACTGAATAAAAGAGAAATTAAACGCATACCATCACGCACGATTGCCAGTATTTTAACCAATTTAGATGCAAAACAAGTGTTATCAACTGAAATCGAGGATTTGTTACCTGAAAGTTGGGAAATCAATGCAAAAACAGGCAAATTATCCGCACCAACGGGCACGTTTTTAACTTTTAAAGCATTGCATCTTGATAGAAAGATTTCTGATAAAACCCAACTGCCTTATGATGTTCCTGATTTATCAACCCATTTTGCATTTGGTGGCGATACGAATGAGAGCGTGCTGGATGATTTAAATCAACTTCTTGCACAAAACGCACTTTCACATTTACAACTCTCGCAGAATCATGGCGGCATTGTGTCGGCGCAAGGTCAGAAAAATGGAGTTGAAATTGAATATGCCATGTTTCCAGATGCGCGAAATATTGTTCAAAAAGCAGAACATGAACAACAAGGTTTAAATGTAGCCGATAATCACAGTTTGGAATTTGTCACTCATCAAAAACACGTATTTTCTATGTTGCCTGCGCCCAAGGATTTAGCTGCTTTAGAACAATTAGTTGGTGAAAAAGGCACGATTAAAATAGACAAAAACGGTGAAATTTTACTGCGTTATTTTGATGAAGAGACACAGGATTATCGCCGAAGTTTTGTGATGTTTGATTATATTGTGCAAAAATTATCGATTCGGAATGAACGTGCTCGTATTGAATTACCGCAGCGTGATGAGAAAAATATACGTGCGATTCGGGAAGGTCGGGTGGTTTATAATGATGGCAGTGCTCAGAATATTTATCCAACTGTATTGTATCCAGAAACCTTGATTGGATTGTTGTATGCGATTTCTGGGATTGAACAAGTGATTTATAACATAGATGGTAGTTTTTCGGTAAACCTTTCGGGTGCAAATTACGTTTTATTGCCATTGGATGGTTTTAGTTCGCAACAAGTGGACGCGGGACAAGTGATTAATCCAAGTGTTAATTTGAGTTCGGAAAATATATTGGATTATACCGTACAGGATGGCAATACGGTTTTAGGGTTTAAATTATTGATTAGTATCTAAATACTGCCATAATGCAACGCTTGTTTTTAATTTTTAACCTGAGCTTAATATGAGAAATAGCCTGTGTTTGAAAAGAAATTGATTATCAAGGCTGAAAAATCAGATCGAACTCAGGTTAGGTGGTTATGATATTGTTATTATAAGAAAAAATGGTTTACCCTGTTTTAAAAATGCTGCAAAATCTCTTCGCGCAAATCATTTAACTTAGCATGGAAAAAATGCCCTGAATCTTCCATCCACACTAATTTAGGTTGAGGGGTTTGGGTTTGAACCCATTCTCTCACCGCTTCGGCTGAAACCACTTCATCTTGACCGCCTTGAATCACCAATGTTGGCACATCACTGACATGCGCATCGGATACGGAAAAGTCAAAACGTTGAACAGGTGGCGCAACCAATAATAAACGGCTGATATTTAAATCATGATGGGTGCGTAACGATACAAAACTACCAAATGAAAAACCGCCCAACCATAATTCTGTCGGTGCGTAAGTATCTCGAACCCATTTTGCCACGGCACGTAAATCATCGCGTTCACCATCGCCATTATCAAAAACGCCTTCACTTTTGCCAACGCCCCGAAAATTAAATTTCACCACGCCCACGCCCATTGAATTAAAGGTGCTACCAATCATATACACCACTTTGTTAGTCATCGCACCGCCATGAGTTGGATTTGGATGGCAGACAATGGCATAACGTTCTGGTTGTGGATTATCTTTCGGGCAATTGAGCATAATTTCTAATTGACCGACCGCACCTTGAATTAATCGTTTTTGTTCTTGACAAGTTATCATTGGTAACGCTCTCAAAATATTCAATAAGCTGAATTTAGGCGCATATTATACTTTCAAACGCTCAACAATACGTCCATTTTGTAAATGTTCGAAAATGATTTCGTCAATATCTGTTTCATTTTTAAACGTATACCATACTGCTTCTGGATAAATAACCAATACAGGACCTTGTTTGCAACGGTTTAAACAACCTGCCGTATTTGCACGCACGCCTTGATGGATTAACTTTAACTCTTTAGTGCGTTTTTTCATATAGTTACGCAGTTCTAACGCATTGTGATTTTGGCAACAAGATTCGCCTTCTGCACGTTTGTTAGTACAAAAAAAGAGGTGATATTTATAAAATGAGTCTGTCATA
>JAYQWJ020000169.1:0-1756 GCA_035829175.2 Candidatus Albibeggiatoa psychrophila | reverse complement strand
TCTGCAAATATATTGGGCAAACATTACAGCAAAAAGAACATCAAGATGATTTACATCGTAATTCAGCCACATTATTACGCAGGTATTTAGCTGATAGATTGCCACATTATATGATTCCATCTGTCTTTATTTTGTTGGATAAAATGCCACTCACTCCAAATGGAAAAGTTGATAGGCATGCATTGATACAACAGAACAGTGCGACTCGTTTAGATTTGCAAGTATCTTATAGCGCACCTCAGACCAGTATGGAGCAAACGATTGCAGACATTTGGAAGCAGGTACTTCAGTTGGATAAAGTAGGCATTCATGAAAGCTTTTTTGATTTAGGGGGGGATTCGCTACAAATTGTGAAAGTGCAGGAATTACTAGAAGCTAAATTACAACGTGAATTTCCAACTGCAATATTATTTCAATATCCTTCGATTAATGTATTAGCACACTATTTTGCTGAACAAATATCATCATCCAATGACGTACTTTCAAAAGATTTTCAACAGCATCATCAAAGAGCTTCTCAACGAAAAAAGGCACATCAGCAGCGTAAAAAACGTCATATCAAAAAAGATAATTAATCTACTTAACTATGATTTATAAATGATATTTATTCGCTCGGAAAAATTTTTTATTATAGACTGCTTAACTTATTGTTATGGGTAGGCCTAACTACGATGGATGACCTTAAATTAGAAGAAGGCATTGCTATTATTGGAATCGCTGGACGTTTTCCTGGTGCAGAAAATATAGAGAAATTCTGGCAAAATATAAAACAGGGTGTTGAGTCTGTAAGTTTTTTTACTGAAGAAGAACTATTAAAAGCGGGTATTGCACAAGAAGTTATTCAAAAGCCAAATTATGTAAAAGCTAAAGCTTGCTTAGATAATATTGAATATTTTGATGCCGAATTTTTTGGGTTCACACCTAAAGAAGCAACTAATGACAGACCCTCAACAACGTTTGTTTTTGGAATGTGCGTGGGAGGTTCTGGAGCATGCTGGTTATAATGTACAAAATTATGATGGCGATATTGCTGTTTACGCGGGTACAAGTGCCAACACGTATTTTAAGTCTTATTTAAGTTCGCAAATTGATAATAATGACCCTGTGACCAATTATCAAATTTCTATCGGTAATGATAAAGGTTTTTTATGTACACGAGTTTCTTATAAATTAAATTTAACAGGACCTAGTTTTACTATTCAAACGGCATGTTCAACATCTCTTGTTTCAGTAAGTGTTGCTTGCCAAGCATTGCTTGATTATCAATGTGACATGGCATTAGCAGGAGGTGTATCTGTTTCTCTACCGAATAAATCAGGTTATTTATATAACGAAGGAATGATTTTATCGCCTGATGGTCATTGTCGAGCATTTGATGTGAATTCAAAAGGCATTGTACATGGAAATGGTTTAGGTATCGTTGTTTTGAAACGGTTACAAGATGCGCTTGATGATGGAGATTCGATTCATGCTGTTATTTGTGGAAGTGCGCTTAATAATGATGGTTCAGCTAAAATTGGTTATACAGCACCGAGTGTAACAGCACAATCTAAAGTGATTTCAGAAGCTTTAGCCGTTGCGGAAATATCAGCAGATACAATAAGTTATGTCGAAGCTCATGGCACGGGTACGCAACTTGGAGACCCGATTGAAATTGCAGCGTTAACTCAAGCTTATCGTGCTGATACTCAAGAGAAAAATTATTGTGCAATTGGCTCTGTTAAAACTAATATTGGGCATTTAGACGTTGCAGCAG
>JAYQWJ020000168.1:0-3673 GCA_035829175.2 Candidatus Albibeggiatoa psychrophila | reverse complement strand
GAGGAAGTTATTTATGACTGTTTTGAATTTGTGTGCTCACTATGTTGGGCGATTTAAACGAGGATATGGGTGGACAATTCATCTATCTATATTTTTCTATTTATTCTTAGCTTTAAATCTCACTAATAATGTTATTGCTCAAGAACACAATGGTTACTATGCTCCGTATAAAGCTGGGACATCAATCAAAGTTTCGCAAGCAAGTAATGGGACAGTATCTCATTATGGTAAAGGCTATGCCTATGCTATAGATTTTGCAGGAACATTTGATATTTATGCTGCAAAAGATGGGACTGTTGATGTAGTTGGAACAGACAGCTATAAGCCCGAACATTGTAAAAATAACCCTTCACATTGGCATGGTGCTGCAAACTACATCAGAATCAAACACGATGATGGTCTATATACTTATTACTATCACTTTGCTTCTATCAATGTTTCTGAAGGGAAAAGAGTAACTAGAGGGCAAACTAAACTTGGCATATCAGGAAATACAGGATGTTCTACTGCCCCTCATCTTCATTTTCAGCTTGCTAATGCAGCCAGTATGGGAAGAGCTAACTCCATTAATGTTGTATTTGAAGATATAGGAAAGCCTGTAGTAAGTACTTTTTACACTTCTCAAAACAAACCTGAATCTATTAAATTAGCCCAATTTGACCAAGCTCCTCACTTTTTAGCTCAAGGAGATAGTGCCAATCTTAAGTTTACACTAGAAAATACAGGTAGTTCGCTTGCTACAGTTGAAGATATTACACTTGCAGTTATTGATAGCAGTGATAACAATAAAGGTGATTTGATGTATGCAGGAGAGCATTCTTTTACAGCTAACCAGTTAGCATCGTTTGATACGGAAATCACATCAGTTTTAACTAATAACCTAAAAGTTGGCGAATATTCTCTTATACCTAAGATTAAACAGTCTGGTTTATGGCGGCATTTAGATTCACATACTTTTGAAATTTGGACAGAAGATATGGCAGCGTATACTGGTCAAGGCATTATCCGTTCAGACTCAGAAATGTTTAAAGATGAAAGACGTAATACCTTCATTGCTATTTTGATGCGTGCTTTAGAAAAACGGACGGGTAGAACATTAACCGAAGCAACCACTTCCCAGTTTACAGATGTGCCTGTTGATGGGTTACGAACAGAAATTTTAAAAGCGGAACAATTAGGTATCATATCTGGTGGGTCAAGTGGATTATTTTACCCTACTCGAACTATTTCCCGTATTGAAGCATTGGCTTTTACTGTTCGTGCATTTGAAGCCTTAGCGCGTGAAATTATGCCTCAATGTAAACTTGCGTTTGCTGATTTTCCTTCTGAAGACAATAAACAGTGGATGCACGAAATCATGCAAAAAGGCTACTCCCAATATTTAACCAGTGGATATGGCTCTGGAGACGCTCGTGTATTTAAGCCAGAAGACACTGTGAATCGTCTTGAAGCAGTGGCTTTTGTCGAAAACGTCATTAAACAATTAATCAATCCGTCAGCATCGCGTGAAGAGATTGCTACAACCTGTTGGGATGAAGTAGAACAAAATACGAGTGAAAATGATACTAACGATACAGGTGTTTGTTGGCGCAGTGCTGATCCTCAAGAAAAATACAAAATTTACGACAATAATGATAACCCTGTAACAACAGCTGAAATCATGGGTGGCAAAGCTTCTCATGATTTATCCCCTGCTGAAATTATTTATTACTCAGCAAAGGAAAATACGCTTAATCCAGTATTATTATTAGCCAAGTTACAACAAGAGCAATCTCTTCTGACACAAGGAAAAGACTGGTCAAACGCTGCTGGTAATTTTGAGGAGCGTTTATACCGAGCTATGGGGGTTGGTACTTATGATAGCGGAGAAACAACTAAGTGGTATGGATTTTATCCGCAAATAGTATCGGCAGCTTATGAGTGGTATTTATCAAGAGAAAGAGATAAAAAATCACTCCAAGATGGTCTAAAAGAATATACAAGTAACCCTGATGCTTATCAACAACTACTTGATTTTTATGCAGATTATGCAGGAAAAATGAATACTATTACAGGTACAAGTTTTGAGACTTATCCAGATATTTCTTCAACAGGTGGCTATTACAACGATTTCAGAAATATCACAGCAGATAATATTCAAACATTTTTAGAATTATCTGCTTTTGGCAGTGGTGCTTTAAGTAATGTAAATTTATTTAGAGAACCTCCAATTGAAGATAATTCCATTAACTATTGTGATAGCAACACTACTAATATTGATGACACTTCAACAGAAGAACCCCCAACAACATTAAGTTGCCAAAATGGAGGGTTGATTTTACCTTTCATTGATGACAATCTTAATGATGATATTGTATGGAAGCGAATAGGCAATCCTTTTGGTAATTATCTCAGTGGATTAGGAGGCTTCCATCCTGGTGATGATTGGAATTTACGCTATATTGATAAAGATTCACCTTGGCCAAACGATCTTGGTGAACCTGTTTATTCTATTGCTGACGGTACGGTAGAAAAAATCTCTAATCTTGGAGGTTTAGGGATGTTAGTTGCCATTAAACATACAGGTAAATTTCTAATACCTAGTGATTCTGGCAGTTCTAATGGACAAAGCTATTCTTATCCTAAACAAACTGTAGATGGACTTATATCTTTCTATGTTCATATTAATACGCTTAATCCAGAAATTACTCAAGCTTTGACTACAAATGCGGCTATACCTCAAGGCACTCGGATTGGGAATATTATGAATGCAGGTACAGGCCCTCACTTACATTTTGAAATACGCCTTCCTAATACAATGCATTCAAATAACTGGTCTTTAGCAGGATCAAGTTCAAATTGGGCAAGCGATAAAAATGGTTATACAGGTTATTATATTAACCTCCAAAAAATGATTGATGCTGGTTTCAGAAATCCATTATCAGTTGTTGAAGCAAATGAATGTGCGCCAATTATTGTGAAAACCAATGATAAAGCTAAAGGTGATGTTAGTATTTTAAGTAATTTAATAAACAGTTCTGATAACTACACAGTGAAGTTAGATGGTCAGGTTGTATCGATTACTTCAATCGTGAATGGCAATTTACGTTTTAATACTGGACTTGACCCTTTAAGTTATATTGTGACCAAACCATTATCTGTTATGGACGCACAAGGTAATACAATTATCGATACTTACTATCCTTTCACCGATGTCGAACCTGATGCATGGTTTGCTAAGGCGGCAATTCAATTGTGGAAACTGGATATTATGAACGGTATTGATGGTCAGTTCTTACAAGGTAAAGAGATTAAACGTTCTGAGTTTATTAAGATTTCTGTGTTGGCGAAACAGCTTGCAGGCTTGTTAGATGCAGCAAAAACCTTTCCCGAACAAGGTACTGACTTTGTGGATGTTATAAGTGAACATTGGGCTTCTGGCTATATCCAATATGCCAAAGATGCACAAATCATTAATGATGGTGGTTCTGATAAACGCTTCCGTCCTAATGATAGCTTAACCCGTGCTGAAGCTGCCAAAGTCACAACCAAATCTTTTGAGTTTAGCTCAATGACATCTTGGTTTAATCAGTTCTTCAAACAATGTCCTGTTAATTTTACAGACCTTGAAAACAAAGCTTGGTATTGCCCATATATCGCTGAACTGTATCGGTTGAATATCATGCGTGGTAGT
>JAYQWJ020000167.1:0-7638 GCA_035829175.2 Candidatus Albibeggiatoa psychrophila | reverse complement strand
TGCTCATCAAGATGATAATGAAATAATTCTTCTTCATTTGCGGTTATTAAAACGGGAATCCATTCTTCATAACGTTGCTGCAAGAATTCGTCAGTATCAATATCTACAATATTTAATGAAAAATCATAGGTTTTTTGCAATTTTTCCAATGCTTGCAGCATGTCTTCACATAAATGACAGCCTTGACGAGTATACAAGGTTAAGGTCGTATTATTAGCCATTATTCAGGAATCTTTAGAGCTAAAAAGCGTGGTGAACCGCGACGTAATACCAATACAGGAATAGAACGTCCTTTCGGTAAATCGTTAAGGATTTGTTTAAAGTGATGTACATTTTCAATGTTGACATAATTCAACTCTAAAATCACATCATTCATACGAATACCAGCGTCATAAGCAGCTCCTTCAGTGACTTTTTTCACTAGAACGCCATTGCTGATGTCCATTTCTTGTTTCTGTTCATCATCTAACTCTTTAATGCTTAAACCAACAAGTTCGCTATTAAAAGATTTACTACCATGAGATGAAGTATTTTCTAATTCGTCTTCACTCGGTAATTCACCAATTTTCACCCGTAAGATTTTGGTTTTACCTTTACGAATAATTTCAACACCCACAGTATTATTCACTTTAGTGCTACCAACTAATGGAGGCAAATCAGAAGAGTGTTCAACAATTTTGTTGTTAAATTTAATAATAATGTCCCCTGATTTAAATTTCGCATCTTCGGCAGGACTGTTAGGTAATACTTGAGCAACCAATGCGCCGTGAGGTGTTTCCATATTGAAAGACTCAGCTAAATCACGGGTGACATCTTGAATCAATACCCCAAGCCAACCCCGCATCACTTTGCCATCATTTTTTAATTGCTCAACAACGTTATTCATCACATCAACAGGAATCGCAAATGATAAGCCCATAAAACCACCTGTGCGACTGTAAATCTGTGCATTCACCCCAACCACTTCACCATTCATATTAAATAATGGTCCGCCCGAATTTCCCGGATTAATCGCCACATCGGTTTGAATAAATGGAATATAGTTATCATTAGGAAGGCTACGACCTGTTGCGCTGACAATACCTGCGGTTGCAGAATGGTCAAAACCAAATGGAGAACCAATTGCAAGCACCCATTCGCCCACTTTTAAGTTTTGAGATGAGCCTAATTTGACTGTTGGTAAGTCATTCGCTGCAATTTTTAATAACGCCAAATCACTACGTTTATCACTGCCAATCACTTCAGCTTCTAATTCGCGGCGATCAGTCAAACGCACAATAATTTCTTTAGCATTGTCAACAACATGATGATTTGTAATGATGTAACCATCAGGACTGATAATAAAACCAGAACCCAAAGAGGTTGATGGCTGATTACTCATATTTTCATCGAAAAAGCGTTTAAAAAAATCATGTAATGGACTGTCTTCAGGAATATTGGGTAAATCTTGCCCTAAACTGCTTAAACCCTGAGCTTTCTTCTTAGCAGTGGTGCTAATGTTGACGACTGCAGGCCCATATTGTTCAACCAATTCCGTAAATTCAGGTAATGAAGAACGTGCTTGTGCGGTGGAAAATAGCAGGAAAAGTAGAGGAATCCAGACAAGTTGTTTTAATTTTTGCATAATATCTCCATACAAAATGGGTGAATACCTTACTAAATGAGACTCAATAGGCTTAAATTCAAGCTTTAAAAAAAGGTAATCTGGCTAAAGCGGCGTTTGCTTCATTCAAGTCAAAGGTTTCTGAATCAAAGTCATCACCTATCCAGTCTAACGTGCCACTATATTCTGGATGTTTTGGGTCTGCCAAAATTTCTAAAAATTCCTCATATCCCCAAATACCACCCACATCTTCAGGAGGACAGGCACGTTTACCTTTTATACAGATAGGATAGTGTTCTGTTGGCGGTACAAATTTCTCTAAGATGATTTTGTGTTCCCAACCATCACCAAAATCATACTCGTAATCTATTTTGCTTTTTTCCTTAGTTAGAAAAGTTGATAATGTATATTCTTTTTCATCTAAAACATCACCATCATCAAATGAATCATCGTCTACATTGCCGTAGAATTCTCTATCAATCTCAAATTGATGTAAGTGATAATTTTCCCAACCCATTGCAGCCATAATTACTTGATGTAATTCAAATAATGTGAAATTGTCAGGCATAACCACCCGTCGCCAAATAGGTGGCTTAGCTCTGCCTAAACTTATTTTAAGCTGTAGAAATTGGATTTTTTCCGACATGATGTTCACCTCATTTGAATGCGTAATAGAACAGGTCTATATTGTGCGTAATATGACAGATAATGCGATAAATGTTTTACTGCGACGAAACCGAGTCCTAGACCTAGGAATCCAGCAATGACCGTGAATATTTCTGCTGAAGGCAAATTGAGACTAAGTGCAAATGACTCATAACCAACAGCCACTATAAAGAAGGTAATAAGCGGAATTAAATAAGCGGCTAGTGAAGTTGTAACAAGAGCCTGTTCTTCCAATCCAATAATGACGGTATCGCCTTTTTGAACCGCAAGATGATTATCCACCTGAATCTCGGTGTACTTCTGACCCAAAACTTGGGCTAAGCTAGCCGTTCCACAACTGCCTTTTGACTCACAATGTCCGCAGCTATTTTTACGTTGAGTTTGTACCCAAGCATATTGTTCTGTGGCTTCAATAACCACGCCTAATTCTTCCAACATAAAGCCCCCTTTGCTCAATTATCAATGAACTGTAGATAATTATCAATTCTAAAAACACCGAAGATTTGAGGAAGATTTGGTTTGAATTTAACTGAGAGCTTGCCGTTTCCAAGCATGATATGACATTAATACAAATAATACTCAATCCAAATTCAAATAACAAGACAAGTTTAACAAGTTGATTATTAAAGTATTTTTATCACTAAGAAAGGCTGCATATTCATCATGATTCTTGATATTCTTTATCTTTTTGGAACATCAGAATTGAATTTAACATTATGTTCTTAGAATCATTTTTTTTAATTTTTGATATAATGTGGGAGGTGTTTGAGTTGCTTGTTCGATAAAATAAAACTTTTCGCCATGACATGGGCCACAACGACCCTCTTCAGTCCATAAGTTGTGTTCTTGCACTTTACATTGTTGATAATGCTTTTTATTTCTATATTTTAATATTTTTGCAGGATTGCCACCTACAATAGCGAGTGGGGGAACATGACGTGTCACCACACTACCCATCGCTACAACAGCACCTTCACCAATGGTCACTCCACCTCTAATAATCACATTGCGTCCAATCCATACGTTATCCTCAATATGAATCGGTTTGCGAACTCGCGCGTAATCATAAGGTAACAATTCACCTTCATAACGATGATCTACGCTCCATAATACGCATCGATAAGCAATAACCACGTTATTACCAATGTATACGCCACCTGCGGCTTGAATTTCAGTATCGCGCCCAATATGAATATTATTGTTTAAGTGTAAACCCTCGGGATAGTCAATAAGACAGGGTTCTTGAATGCAAATATTTTTACCCGCTTGGGCAAAAAGTCGTGTGTTTATAGACATAGTTTATTTATTGATTAAGAATATAGAAATAGGCTGAAAATTATTTAATATACAGCCTGTTAGCATTTGCATTATTCATATTTAAAGTGTTTCTCGATATCTTCTGTTATGTTCCAATGACACACAGTACCCGCAGAAAAAATAACTAAATCTCCCGCACTAACCATGATTGGCTTTTGATTTTCAAGCTCGATAGAAGCCTCACCCTCAAGAAGGTAATAGGTTGTTTTTTGATCATATTTCCAATCAAATTGTGAAACTTTTTGTTTTTTGATGTTCCACTCATACACAGCCATTTGTTCTAACTTTGCAAACGCTGGATTATGTTCTACAGTCACTTGTTCCATACGGTTTTCTCTCGAAAATTAAAGATAGCGAGTTGCTTTCTCTGTTGAATGTGAATGATGCGCAGCATGACGCGGCTCTGCATCTTTTTCTACTAAAATTTTCTCAGGACGAATATTCTGATCAAAAAATTCGGCTTGATGACGCTGAGTATAGGCTTCAATCAATTGACCTTTAGCACTTAATTCATGGTCAAGTAATTCAAAAATTTTATCAATTAAACTAAAAACTTGTTGCTTATTTTCAGGCGCAAAACTGCTTTGAGGTAAATATTGGCTCATTTTAGCAACTTGTATTAAATCATTTTCATGTTGTTTATGTTGTTCCAACTGGTGTATTTTACGATTGATTTCAATCAACTGTCTAGCTTCATGCTGTTGTTCATCCGAACCCTTGTCAAATACATCTTTTAATAAGACTTGTACCGCTTCTTCCCCTTCAGCTAAGCAGGTTCTAATCACTGCAAGTTTATCTTTTACGTCATCATCTTTTTTTTCAGTCTGAACAGGTTTTGATTTTATGTTTTTTTCTTCATAAACACGACTAAATACGGTGCTGTGTGGTTCTTCTTGAGCAGTTGCTTTCTTATTGGCTAATTTATATAAAGCAAAAACCATCATTAATATTAATAATATAACGAATATTGCCGATATGCCACCAATAATTAATAATAATTTAAGATTGTTTTTAACAATGCTAGTCAATACTTCAACAATGTCTTGCTCATTTGAATTTGAGGTTTGAGTCTGATTTATATTGGCTACAGAGGTTTTGATCGGTGCTGCGGTGAGCATTGTACTATCCTGAATGGCTTTCTCTATGTGTTTAGCATCAATTTCTGATTCTGCCACAACAGTGTCTTTTAATTGTATATCAGGCGTTTTCAAAGTTGGAATAACATTGATATTCTCTAATAAAATCTCATCACCTGTCATTTGAATGGATTGAGCTGCCATTACGGGTTCACAAATAATAGCTACATTACGTCTGTTTTTCCAAACTGAAAATTGTTGATTAATTAATTTAGTAGCCTGTTGAGCAGAAGTTGCTTGAATAAATGCTGATGATGGAATTTGTAAAACTGCGCCGATTTTTAAAGAGTTAACATTACAACTCACCGAAAATGCTTTAGGGTTGGCTTTTAATAATGCAAGCATGGTTTGATAGCGGCTTAAATCATCACTAGGACTGACTTGTGCGGCAATATGCCATAATATATCACCCGCCTTAACAGGTCCATAAGTACTTGCACAAACAGGATAAATATTAAAAAACACTACTAGAATCGCAACTAGTCTAAGACTATTGCCCATACTGAACCTCATTGAATTTTTATCATAGGATTATTAGCTTTAGCATACACTTCTCATATTACAAAGTGTTGGATTTGGTCTTTACTCATCACTATCCTACCTATATCTATTTGTTAATCAAAACAAAGTTGTTGTGAATCTTGTTCTGCCTGCCATTGTTGATAATTGGAATAGAGCGCATAATCAGCACTTAAAACGTATTGCAAAACACTATGCAAGCGATTTAATCCTGTAATAGAGTCTAAACGAATAATTTCTTGCCCCTTCTCATTAAAAAATACAAAACTGGGGGTATAAAATACATTCAAATTCTTTGCCCATTGTCGTGCAGTCATCCGTTTTCCACTCGGCGTTTGTAGTGGCGTATCGCTCCATATATCTAATTGTACAACTTCCATTTGAGTTAACTTATTCAAAATATTAGTTTGTTCAAGATGATGGCTATGCAAAACATCACAAGCATGACATAAGCCTTGTTCAAATAAAATGACCAACGGTTGTTCACTGGCTAAATGGGTTCTTTTTAATAAATAAGGCGGTTTTTCAAATATTGGATTAGTATTTAAACCTTCTAAATCAAAACGTTCTGGAGGGTCAGCGTATTCCAAATAAGTCGCAAAATTCTGTTGAGTGTAAAAGCCGCCAATCACGTAGTCTAAAGCTGCCCGGAATTTATAGGGAGGATAGTAACCGCGTAACCGAAAAACTTCTTTACCTTTAGTATTATAGAATAATAAGGTTGGCGTAAAACGCGTATCTTCAAGTTCGGAATATTTACGCTCTGTCGTTTCAGTGCCATCGGGCGTGACTACGGGTAATTGCCCCCAAATATTGATAGCGACGACATCAAAATAACGTTTGGTATATTCGACAATATCTTGCTTTTTACCCCAATTGATATTTAATAAATATTCGCAATAAGGACAATGTTGTTGCCCAAAATAAACAATAACACCTAATTTGTCTTGCTGCTTGGCTTCTTGTATATCTTCACGCAAGTCTAAAAAACTTGTTTTAAACCAGTCTGGATATTTCAAGTCTTTATTAATAGGTGTATCATCAACAAGCTTATTTGCCCAATTATCAGTGGAAGTCTGTGTATCATCAGTAGGCTGATTTGTCTTATCATCTTGCCTTGCTGCTTCGGCATTTGCCCAATTATCCCAACCACTGGCCGCAATCGCGATATTACAATAAATCACAGTCATACAAAGCAATATTATTCTACAAAGCATGAACTTACTCCTTGCCATAGCAAAATGGCTCAATAATATTTAAGGCTCATTATGGCGACACAACCTACATTACAAGCTGTAGAGAATGAAACCAACGAAGCAGTCTATGTCAAAGATGGCTTGATGACATGGGAAGTTTTCCTGCAAGCTTTATTAGTTATCAGTTTACCATTAACCAGTGCTTTATTAGCGTTTTTGTTAGTTTTGTGGGTAAAACCGCAATTAACCGATCCTGCACGCTTAACGCCTCATTTACACTATGATTATCAGAAAACGGTTAAGCAGTGTAAACTTTTATGGGAACAGGAAAATCTACCCAAATTTAAAGAGTGTATTGGTGAGCTTGATGCTAAAGTCATTGAGTTTGCAGAGCATTATGAAAAAATTAAGAACTCAGAGCAAGCCAGTTTAACGACTGAATTACCCAAAATTGTTTTTTTAGATACAGAAATATTTGCTGAATTGAAACAAAAGCTTGATATAGCTGCCGATGATGGTGCAATCCCCGCATCAGCAAAAGTCGTTATATCTCAAGCACCTGATACGGATAACGTCACAAGCCCATCAAATATTCCAAGTGAAGTCATTACTACACCGAGTCGTGAGAATACCCATGTGGAAACCATCAATATCTATAATATGACTGATATTGATGAAATTTTAAAGTGGTGTTCCATTTTGAAAAGTCGAACCGTAGTAAGGTCCTCACAAGTTGAAGCCCCTCAATGTTATCAGCGTGTTTTGCAACTTGACCCTAGCAATTATACTGCACGCCGTTCCATTCGTAGTATTAAAGTCAAATATACTCAATGGGCAATGCGAGCCTTAGTAAGTGCCGAAACAGGTAAAAGTTCTTTTGATCGTGCCTTAACTCGAGCTAAAACTAATATAGACCGTGTTAAGGCAATTGAGCCAGATGATGCTGTGTTAGCGGATTTAATACGACGTTATGAGAATTTAGTAGCCCAAGATAAAGCGCAAACGTTAGATGAATGTTATGATCTTGTGGATTTAGCGGTGACAAGTGAAGGCATTAACGATATAGACAATAATTTTATCAAGCAAAACTGCCCGCCTGTTGTTATTGATGAGGTGGAAGCTTTGATTAAAAGCAACTCATCCTCTTTTGTCTTTGATTTTGACAAGGAAGAAAAGTAGAAAAGCCAAATATTTAGTAACC
>JAYQWJ020000166.1:0-2261 GCA_035829175.2 Candidatus Albibeggiatoa psychrophila | reverse complement strand
ACTAATTTAGTGTTTGTTCACTAGTTGCACATTATCAAAATCTAAGCTCAAGCAAATGGATGTTTTACTCTCACTCTCAAACGTCGAAAAGTATCTTTGTCCAGCATATCATTCCATAATATGAGGTTTGCTGATTTATTCGAGCCTACTATTTTGGCATTGATGATAATGATTAAAGGATGGGCATAGCTGCTGGGTTGCAATATCGCACGTTGACCATTTTGCAGTAATAAATATTCAGTAGGTGATTCATCTGTTTCAATTTCCTGTAAAATAACCAAACGGCTGTTATACAATGGATGTTGGATAAAGCATAAATCATACTGATAAGTTTGCCATGCGCTAAATATGACGGCTAAACCCAAAATAGAAGTCATTGCAAGCGTTGACCCATGCGTATGAAAATAGCCAATCATCACTAAAATAAGCAATGCGCCGACGTGCAACCCCAGCATTAAGATGGCGAATATCCATGAAAATTTTGGCTGAATAAAAAGTGCTTCTGCAAAAAGACTGTCAATTGGTTGAAACATAAGTGTTGGCAATGATTAAGTTAGAAATAACATGAAGCTAGCTCAAATACTTGTTATAATACCTAAAAAATCACTCGCATCCCATTAAAAATTATGGTTAAATACGTCACTACACCACTTTACCTGAATTTGAAACTGAGGGTTTCTTTATGAAAAGTTACTCCATTATTGCCTTGATTATCTTAGCAATAGGACTGAGTGCTTGTAGTCACCGCCCAATACCTGTTGCTACTTCCTATAAGACTTCAACCCAACAAAAAATGCAAGCTGCACATCATTGGAATGTTCTTGCTGCGCATGTTGCGAAACGTCTTAAAGATACGCTTGATGTTACTTTCCCTGACATTAATACACAACCTCCTGTCCATATTCGTTTTACCAAAGATTATGAAGAAGTTCCATTTGGCAAAGCGTTTTATCACATGTTGCGTACCCGCTTATTGCAAAAAGGTGTCGTTGTCACAACCGATACCGAATATAAAGATACGTTACTTTTAGATTTCGACATGCAAGTCGTTCGTCATAAAGACCGTCGCTTAACTTATCCGCCACCGGGTTCATTTTCAGCTTTGGCAGGTAGTATATGGCTAGTATCAAAAGCAATTGATGATTGGACTTACCCAGAAGCAGCTCTTTTACCTTTTGCCTTGGTTGCTGATGTTGGCTTAGCCATGGATTATTACTTACCGGGTGAAACCAATACCGAAGTGATTATTTCAACTGCGGTGACGATGGGTAATCAATATATTTTTGGTGATACGGGTATTTACTATATTAATACTGATGACGATGACCATTATTTTGTGGCAGGTCGTAAGTTCCCTGTTGTGAGTTGTTCTCAAAATAGCACATGTCCATAGGTAGTTAATCATGAAAAAAGCTTTTACACTACTTTGGTTTGCATTATTTTCTATTGCATTAGTGGGTTGTAGTAATACGAAAAAAGATGACCCTATTGATTTGCCATTGATTGAGGCAAGTTATAAAGCGGCTGAAAAGTTAATGAAAACAGCTCCAAGGTCTGATGTTGACCAAGATAAACCGATTTTAGTTGCGAGTTTTGTCAATATTGATGATGTGCAGTATTCTTCAACTTTAGGGCGTTTAATTTCTGAGCAGATTAAATCTCGGGTAGCGCAATTAGGCTATAAAGTGATTGAAGTCAAGTTGCGTGACAGTGTTTTTGTACAAAAGCGTAACGGGGAATTGTTGTTGTCGCGGGAGATTTTGGATATTACTCAGATTCATAATGCTCATGCGGTGATTGTGGGTACTTACGGCATGATTCGAGAAGCACAGCAAACTTATGTCAATGCACAATTGATTCGTGCCAGAGACAATATTATTTTATCTTCTTATGATTTTACCCTGCCTTTAGTTAAGATTCGCCAACAACGTCGTTAATAAATACAAGGACTTCCATATTTTAAAGAATGGTTGTCCTGTAAACTTAAAGTCTAAAAAACTGGATTTTAGTAAACTTTAATTTGGGTTTTAGATTTTCCATTATAGATGCTGCTTTCATTTTAGCGGTCGCTATCAGTGCTGTTATACTTTTCAATTAGAATCAATATATTGCAGTGACTACTCTAGTCATTCCTAAATACCTGCGCAAAAATATTCCAACTAAACTTGATATTGAAATCAGTTCCCACAGTATTCGCTTAAAAATCAGAGCTTAACAGATTGAACAATCCGTTTACGACAATTCGCGTAAGCTTGTTCAAC
>JAYQWJ020000165.1:0-1808 GCA_035829175.2 Candidatus Albibeggiatoa psychrophila | reverse complement strand
AAAAGCTGAGTTCGACATTGTTTTTCACTGTAAAAATCAGCAAACTTAAGTTTTAAGTAATTGATTTTAAAGTATAGATTGTTTTTTATATCGAACTCAGACCATGCTAGTTCATTAATAAGCCACAAACCTATTGTATCCATTCCAAATCTCTTATCATTCAAAACCCGTTCACTGCTCATTTAGCAAGTTATTAGTGGTACAATTTTAAGTTACTTTGGTTGCGGCACAGGTATAGCGCATTATGGATTTAACTCCTTATTTAAAATTGATGGTAGAGAAAAAAGCTGACGAGCTTAAATTAGAAGTGGACTCACCTGTTCAAGTTAAAATGGGTAAACAATATAAGCCTGTAGGGAAAAATACATTAACAGGAGATATGATTAAAGCGGCTGCTTATGGACTCATGTCTGATGAACAAAAAAAACAGTTTGCCAAAGCTAAGGCGTTACAACTTGATATAAATAATGCGCATGGCGATTTTAGCGTTGATGTCTCTGTGAAAAAGAAAGCCGTTTGCCTCACGATTACGAAACCTGCTGAAGAAAATAAAAAACAAGAACCTGAAGTGGAGGCAGAACCTGAAGAAGAGAGTATTTTAATCGATAGCACCGATTTAATGGATTATTTACGGATGATAATTAAACTGGATGGCTCAGATTTATTCTTAACCGCAGGCTCACAAATTAAAGCGAAAATTTCAGGGGTTGCGATACCACTCAGTACCTTTATTGCTGATGAAGATATTACCCGTAAATGTGCTTATTCAATCATGAATGAGGAGCAAATTGAATCATTTGAAAAAACCAAAGATTTAGATTTTGCGATTGGGATGCCTGATAATAGCGGACGTTTCCGTGCCAATGCGTTTTTCCAACGTCGAACAATTGGTATGGTAATGCGTTTAATTCCCTCAGAAATTCCTAATGCAAAAGCCATGGGTTTGCCTGATGTGTTGTTAGAATTAATCATGTCAAAAAGGGGCTTGTTATTGATGGTTGGGGGAACGGGTTCGGGTAAATCCACCACCTTAGCCGCGATGGTTGATTATCGAAATGCCAATTCTCCGGGACATATTTTGACCATTGAAGACCCTGTTGAATTTTCACATCCCAACCAAATGTCAATTATAAACCAGCGTGAAGTCGGAGTAGACACCGCATCTTACGCAGCGGCAATTAAAGCCTCATTACGGGAAGCCCCCGACGTAATTTTGATTGGTGAGATTCGGACAGAAGAAACCATGGAAGCGGCTTTAGAGCTAGCAAATACAGGTCATTTGTGCATTTCAACCATGCACGCAAACACTGCTAACCAAGCCCTTGATCGTTGTATTAACATGTTCCCAACTGAAAAACATAGACAATTATTCATGGATATGTCAGCCAATGTGATGGCGGTTATTTCACAACGTTTGATTCCTGATGTGCGTGGCAAACGCTGTGCGGCAATCGAAATTATGATTAATACACCGCATATTGCAGGTTTGATTCTAAAGGGTCGCTTATCAGATATTAAAGATGCTATGCAATCCAGTGGTACAAAAGGCATGAAAACTTTCGATGACGCGTTGTTTGATTTGTATAAAGCAGGGAAAATCAGTATGGAAGAAGCCTTGAAAAATGCCGATTCGCGCAATGACTTAGAGGGTAAAATCAACTTTGGTTAAGTGGTTAAGCTTTATTACGAGTTTTCCACAAATATTCATGTAAGGTGGAATGGATGTGTCTTGAATATTAACAATGTATGGATTTATTATCACGCACCGTATTTCACTTTTTTCAATACTCGCCATCCTTGGTGGAAAA
>JAYQWJ020000164.1:0-3651 GCA_035829175.2 Candidatus Albibeggiatoa psychrophila | reverse complement strand
TTTTCTGAAAAATCTCAAAAAATGATTTCGGGAAATTTATGACTAAGCCAACTCATGTACCCACAACTGTTCTGTACATTGCTTAGCAATTTCGACTAGGCGAGTGTGATGAGTGAAAAATAAAACCTGTGTTTTTTGGCTTAATTTTCCTAACACCTCAAAAGTAGCTTTAGCGCGTAAATCATCGAAATTAATCAAAATATCATCCAGAACCAAAGGCAAAACTGTATTTTTCTGCAAATAATACTCAATACTCGCCAAACGTAGTGCTAAATATAATTGGTCTCGTGTTCCATCACTCATCGCAGACGTTGGAATACCTTCCTCTTCCTGCAAACGTGCACCTAAAATAATCGGTTGGTCCGTATTGTTATAGCCAACTTGCAAACACTGAAAACCACCTAAAGTCATAAGGTTAAACAATTCGCTGGCGCGATTTAACAATGGCCCTTGATGCTGTTCCCGATAACGGTCAATCGATTTGCGCAATACTGACGCTGCCAAAGTCACTTGCATATAACGTTCGCTCAAATCCTGCATTTCTGCTAACGCTGATTGAGCCTCATCCGCTGCCAGTGCCGCAGTATCATTACCATCCATTTGTTTAAGCAAAGTGCGTAACTCGCCAATCGTTTGGTCAAGTTCAGAGCGTTCCGATTCTAATTGTTGGATTTGTTGTTGAATTTGTTGCAATAATGCGGGCACTTCCGTCATATCAACGCTGCTCACATCGGTTGCCAACTCATCAATAGACATGCCTTCACCTAATTCGAGTAAGCGTTTTTTAGTTTCTCGATCATCATGTAAAAGCGATTGTTTTTGTAAAGATAATTGTTCAGCTTGTTCCAATTCATCTAAATCTTCACAATGCGCTTGGGATAACAAAGCATCTAATTTGACTTGGGCTTGTTGGGTTTGAATTTGGGCTTTATTTAAATCTTGCTGTTCAACTTGTAAACGTTGTTGAATTTGTTCGTGTAAAGTAGCATCTTTTTCAGCTTGACTTAAACGGGCGGATAATTTGGGGATGACTTGCTCAACTTCTTCGTTTACCCATTGTGGCGCGAGGGCGATTAATGCTTTATGAACTTCAGCACGAAAATTGTCAGCATCTTCTTCCATGCGTTCAATTCGTCGTTTCAAACCATTGATTTTATCTAATTTATTAAGAATTTTATCCAAGGTATCTAATACATTACGCACGGTTTCTGGACGCATTTCAGCTTCTAATTGCAATGGCTCAATCGCTTTTAACCAGTCACGTTGCCAATCATTTAACGCTTGTTGAATTTGCTGTTTTGCCAATGCCCAACGCTGTTGCTCGGCATCCATCATTGTCATTTGACGGCTTAAATCATCACGTTGTAATGTGAGCTGATTCACTTCGTCAATGCTGGCTTGGGCTTGTTCGGTTAAATCAATCAAACGGGTTAGCGGCATCACGCCTTCGGGCAATTGTGCCAATGCTTGATTAAGTTCATCACATAAATTCGCAATCAGTTCCTGACGGATTTCTAATTGCTGACGGCGTTCGCGTAATAGATTTATTTGTTGACGTAATGCCAAACATTCACTTAACCAACTACGCATTTCAGTTGGCGACCAAGGTTTAATTCCTGTGGATTGCCAGCAATTTTCCCATTCTGCTTGTAAATTAGCGAGTAATTCATCACTTTTGCGCCATTTACGAATTTGATTTTCTTGCTCATGTTGTGTGCTATCTCGTTCTGCCATATAGGTGGCTTGTTCTGCAACTCGATGTGCTTCACGACGTAAACGGTCGGACAATTCATCCACGCGCCTCATTGCTTGCTCGAAACCTTGAAACATGTTTTGAGTCGGTTGTGCATGTTTAAGAGTTTGCCAACGTTGGTCACGGTCTTGGCGAGCTTGGCTTAACATGCTTTCGGTAGGGACTTCGCCAGCCCAACGTAATGCGTCAATTTTTTGTGAGGCTGAAGTATAGCGTTGTCGTGCATCAAGTATTCTTTCTTTAATCCGTTGTCTATCGTTTTCCAGTTCTTTAAAGCGGCGGTCAAAAGTTTCAATGCGTTCTAAATTGGGTAAGGATAATTGTTCTAATTGGTCTAGCGTGCCCATCCATAAACCAAGTTGTTTTAAACTGATTTTAGCTTGAGCGGTCAGCAATCGGATTTCTTTGTCATCTTTGGCTAATAATTGTTCTAAATCACCTTGTTTTAATGCACGATTTAATGCAGCTTTTAATTGGGTTAAATCATGCGGCACAGGTAAATTGTCTAGGGTTTTCTGTAATTGTAAAAATTGCTGAGTGGTTTTGTCTAAACGCTCGTGGATATTGGCTTGTTTTTCACGTAATGCGGGATAGCCATCTGCTAATTGTTTGATTTGTTCACGTTGCGGGTCGGTAATCGCTAAATCGGTTAAGTTGTGCAGGGCTAATTGTGGATAGATTCGTTTTAATAACTCTTGAGCTTCACTTTCAACGGTTCTGCATTCGGTACGCACCCCAGGTAAATCACGCGCGGCTTTTAAATGGCTACCAAGTTGCTCACGTAAGCTGTCGATTATGGATTTTTGTCCCAGTAATTCATTGGGAATATGGATGCTGCTTAATTGGATTTGCAATTGTTCAATAAGTTGTTGACTTTGTTTAGCTTGTGCTTGAGCTGTATGCAATGCTAAATGGGCTTCGATACGTTGGGCTTTTGCGTCATCGGGTAAAATAATGACATTTTTTAATGTATCAAGTTGTTGTTGTAATTCGGTATAGCGTTGTAATAAAGGTCGTGTACGTTGAATTCGAGCCAATCTTGCTTGTTCAGCACGCGAATTTTGCAGTTGTTGGTTTAATTTGTTTTGGGTTTCATAGGCTTGCTCTAAACGAGAATCATAGTCTTTGAATTTGCTGGCGGGCAATGCGGAGCTTTTGACTTTTTGGCAGGCATCTTTGTAATTTTTGATGGTTTGATTGAGTTTTGGTTTGCTACCGCGTGCTTTAAATAATGTATCGGCTTCTTTGTCTAAATCTGTCAGTAATTCATGTAGTTTCAGCGTACCCGTGCCTGCTTCAAATAAACTTTCGCCCACATCGCCACCACCGTTAAGTAAATCTTCACCTCCTTGAACAAGGCGTTCATGATTTAAGCAAAATAGGGCATTGTATTGGGTTTCTGTAATACCGCCAAGTAATTGTTTTAATAGTTCTTCATCGATGGGATTGTTATTAGCGTTGAGTAGGGTATTTTTACGTCCTTTGCGTCGATAAGCGTGTAGAACTTCATCATTATATTGCAATTTCGCGCCAATTCGCAGTTTTTCATTGCTGTGATAATAGGCATCTTGGGTGCGTTCGGGAATACCAAATAATACGGCATTGATGGCACGGCGTGCAGTGCTTTTACCCGCTTCATTGTCACCATAAATAATGTGTAAACCTAGGTTTTGACTTAAATCTAAAGTTTTGTTGGTAAAATTACCGTAAGCGCTGAGTTCAAGTTGATTTAATCGCATATTTTTATTTAAAAACGGGTGTTGAGATCAATTTAAAAAACATCATTTTATTCAGTATAATCAAATAAACGCAAGAATCAATGTAATTCATTTATATTGGGCTTTGAGTTTCAAAAATAAGGCATTTTGGATAACATTGGTTTGTAGGCTTGTTTTGGA
>JAYQWJ020000163.1:0-1417 GCA_035829175.2 Candidatus Albibeggiatoa psychrophila | reverse complement strand
GGATAGCTGTGCCATTAAAAATAAGAAACGCGCTTATTATTTATGATCTTGGAAAAATTTACCCGAAATAACTTAAGTCACGCGCCAAGCTAAAATTAAATCCATTACATTGGTGCTTGTTTCACCTGTATCGATTAAATCGCCTGTCACGTCTAAAAAGCTGCCAGCATCCGCGCGTTGTAAATAATCATTTGCGTCTAAACCTTGTGTTTTACCCGTCTCGATGCTCTGTCCATCAATCAAAGCCCCTGCTACAAAATGGCTGCCATCATTACCGTCAGTGCCACCCGCCAATACAAAACAATTCTCATCACCTGCAATTTTTTGTGCAATCGCTAATGCCAAGGTTTGACAACGACCTCCACGCCCAATTATTTCAGGTAATTGCACTGTTGTTTCACTCGACCAAATAGATAAACCTGTTGTACGGCGTAATTGCTGCACAATGCTGTTTGCTGCCTCAAATACATCTCCAATCAATAATTCATCTGCACAATAGATTGGATTTAAACCAAGTTCTCGTGCCTTATCCAATGCTGCTAAACGAGCAATACTTGAGCTAGCAATAACGTGATTTTCAACTACGACGGGTTGATTTTGTTTTGAATATAATGGGTTATTTGAGCTTGATAATACTAATTCATCAAATACTTTATCCACCAAGGCTTGCTGTTCATCACTCATTATTTTTGGCGCAACCAATAATCCAGAACCGATAATAGATAATTCATCGTTGGGCACATCAGAAATATATAAGCCTAATACCGATTGTTGTGGCTGGAAATAAGAAATTAAACGACCCTCTTTAATACAAGATAATTGTTGGCGAATCACATTCATTTGCTGAATATCTAAACCTGAACTTAACAAATATTGATTTACATGCTGCAAATCCGCTAAACAAAGATGATTGGGTAAAACTTCAACTAAAGCTGACGCACCTCCAGAAATTAAGCACAATACGGGGATATTTTCAGGCAAATTTTGAATAAATGTTATTAATTGCTGTCCCGCGTCTAAACTTTGCTGATTTGGCACAGGATGTCCCGCTTCCAAGCAAAGAATATTAGATTGTGAAAACGACTTATTTGGGGTTAATAAACCTTGCTTAGTAATTAATAAACCTTGCTGCACTTGTTCGCCAAACACATCCAAAGCCCCCAACATCATCGCAGGTGCGGCTTTACCAATCGCAATGACAGCAAGAGTCTGTTTTTTATTAAATGGCTGATATTGCTGTAGATAACGAGCAACACATCTACGTCCATGCACGGCTTGTAAAGCATGATTATAAATTTTCAATAACTGCTGGCGATGGAATGAAATAGGCATGGTTATCAACTTATATTCATAGGATTCAGGGTAAGTTTACAAGCTAAAATTGATAACGCAAAGATAAGATGACACTGCGCAATGG
>JAYQWJ020000162.1:0-2019 GCA_035829175.2 Candidatus Albibeggiatoa psychrophila | reverse complement strand
ATTTAATTATAAAATCTACAATAGGAATGCAAAATACATGTGGATTGTAGGCTTAGATTATGAATACTTTAACTGGAGCAAATTAACCATGAATAACAAGTCTGCTAATTTACGGGATTCAAAACAATATTCTTTTGGTCTTCAGTTTATTCCTGACGCATCTGATTCAAGAGGTTTTCTTAAAATTATTCGCTATCGCGTAGGTGTAAAATATAAAGACACTCGAATTGCATTAGCAGGCACTCAGTTGGCTGATATATCTGGGTCAGCTGGCTTTGGCATACCTCTTGTAAGGTCTAAGTCAGTATACCCCACATCCTCTACCATTGACATTGGTGTTGAAGTGGGTTCAAGAGGAACAATAGAAAACGGATTATTAAAAGAGCAATACACAAATATTTATGTTGGATTTTCATTCTCACCAAATTTCTGGGATAGATGGTTCAAAAAACGCAAAATCAACTAATCAAATGAAAAAGCAATTATTCACATTTGCCTTTATCCTTTTAGGGATAGCATCTTTCGCACAATCTAAATATGGAGCAACTCCAGAAGACAGTGTTACTTGTGTGGAGAACTTATCCTTATATGGTGAATTCTACAAACAAAAAAATTATAAAGACGCACGTGGACCATGGTTAAAAGCGATTACAACATGTCCTACATCATCAAAGAACCTATACATTAAAGGATCTTCCATGTATAAAAAGTTTATCGCAGCTGAAAAAGATGCCGATAAGAAATTACTACTTACGGATACACTAATGTGGATCTATGACCAACGAATAGAACACTTTGGTCAAAAAGGGTATGTTTTAGGTAGAAAAGGATCTGATCTATTTAGATATAACAGAGACAAAGCTTCTGAGGCACATGCCATTTTAAAAGAGTCTATTGCTTTGCAAGGGAACAAATCTGAAAGAGGTGCGATAACTTCATACTATCAAACCTCAGAAAAACTATTCAAAAAGGGTGAAATGACTCAGGAAGAATTAGTTCTTTTATTTCCAGATTTATCTGCAATTGTCACTTACAACTTTGAAAAGGCTAAAGATGAAAAAACAAAAACAAAATGGGCGGATGCTGCAGTCCTATTAGAGCAAATTTTTGCTCAGTATGCTGGATGTACAGAACTAGTTCAAATATATGCTCCAAAATATGAAGCAAATCCTAAAGACACCAATGTGTTAATTCAAATTATTGCTTTCTTTTCAAAAAGTGATTGTACAGATGACGCATTATATTTAAAAGCTGCAATGTCTCTTGATGAAGTTAAGCCATCTGCTATTTCGAAATTTGGAATTGGTCGTTCTCTTCTAAAGAAAGAAAGATATACGGAAGCTATTGACTACTTCAAAGAAGCGGCTACTTTATCTGAAATTTCTGATGGTCGTGTAAATAATTACAAATACATTGCACTGACTTACTTAAATCTTAGACAGTTTTCAAATGCAAAAACATATGCATTGAAAATGTTAAACGAAGATTCAAAAAATGCAGATGCCTATATGATCATTGGTGATGCTTATTTATACGGATCACAATTGGTAGGCGAAAATAGCTGTACAAAAGCTGGTGGATATTGGGCTGCCATTTCAAAATACCAAAGCGCTAAATCACTGGATCCTGCGTTAGCAGAAAAAGCCAATAAAAAAATAGCCTCTGCAAAAGCACAGTATCCAAAAAAAGAAGATTGTTTCTTTTATAACATTATAGAAGGTCAAGCATTTCACGTAGGTGGTTGGATCAATGAAGATGTTACAGTACATACTAAATAATAAAATCAAACAATTGAAAGTCCTTAACACATTCGTGTTAGGGACTTTTATGTTTATTACCCTAATCTTCACAGGTTGTACGAATACTATGGAGGACATTCAGCACCTTGACCATGAAACGGTTGAGCAAGCTACGTCTACCAGTCGCAATATTTCAATGCAGTACAGTGATTCAGGTAAAGTAAAAATCAAACTATCCGCGCCTGTAATTGAGCGGTTTGTTGTAAAAACTCCTCCCTAT
>JAYQWJ020000161.1:0-1159 GCA_035829175.2 Candidatus Albibeggiatoa psychrophila | reverse complement strand
AACCATCACTAGAACGGAAAAATGGTTATTAATCTAAGTATTTTTAGGGAGAATAATATTATGCAGGACAAATTTTATCAGACCTTTCTTATCATAGGCTTGCTATTTAACTTTTCAATCACCGCACAAGCACAACAGGTGGTCAGGACTGAAATAGTACAATTACAGAAATTACAACAATATAATCGTGTCACAGGCAGTTTAAAAGCTTTGTCAGAAGCCAATTTAGCGGTGCGTGAATCAGGTTATGTCGCAAAAATATTTGTCAATGAAGGCTCACGGGTCAAAAAAGGTGACACCTTATTACAATTGGATAAACGACGGTTAAATTCACAACACGCCCAATCAAAAGCAGAATTAAACCAAGCAAAAGCCACTGTAATGCAACGTAAAGCTGAGCTAGAAAATGCTAAAGTGGAACTTGAAGCCGACCAATATTCAGCAAAAAAGAAAGCGATTTCTCAACGTACATTGCGTTCGTCAAAAACCTCTGTTAGCGTATCTAAAGCCGCATTACAAGCTGCTCAAGCTACTGTTGAAGCCCGTAATGCCCAAATCCAATATTTAAAAGTACGTTTAGCAGATTTAAGCTTACACGCGCCATTTGACGGTTTAATTACCGAACGTTTAGCCGAACAAGGCGAATGGTTTAATCAAGGACAAAACGCCATTGGCATGGTTGCAGACAGTAAATTAGAAGCATGGTTAGATGTGCCAGAACGGTTTGTTCATCAGTTAAGCAATAATCCAAAACAGAAAATAAACTTGAAAATCAATGATATAAATTTAACTTCAAGCAATATTGTCACCTTGGGCAACGTAGATATTCAAGCCCGTACTTTCACTTTAGTGGCACGATTTAATAATCATAAACAAAAGTTGATGCCGGGGATGTCGGTTTTAGCATGGTTGCCTATCAGTGAGAAAAAAGAATTATTGACTGTGAGTAAAAGTGCCTTAGTGCAGCGCAATGGTAAATACATCGTGTTCAAAGTGACAAAAGCTGAAGAAGGCGATATGGCAAGCAAGGTTGCAGTCGATGTATTATTTTATCAAGAGGGTCGCGCCGCAATTGAATCCACTGATTTACAACAAGGCGATCGGGTTGTGAATGAAGGCAATGAACGTTTGATGCCCGGTGCGGTGGTGGCGGAAAGCA
>JAYQWJ020000160.1:0-3903 GCA_035829175.2 Candidatus Albibeggiatoa psychrophila | reverse complement strand
TTTGGAAATAACACTGAATGTTTTTAAATTTTCTTGTAGGTCTTTTAAGCTTTGTTTATTTACAATTGCATTGCCTAACCCTGTATTAACAGGAGTTATAACACCGTATAAAACAAGCGGCTTAAAATCATCAATGAAATAAATATTTAGCACTGAATTGTTAGTGAATGGGAAAATAATATTTTCTAGCTTTCCACAACATAAATCATTCATATTTTCTTGAAAGTTTTGCAAAATCCTAGAAGAAAATACATTTCTTAACATGGCTTTGGTAATATTACTAGAGCTTTTAATCCCACAAAACATCATATCTTGTTCAGGAAGATTTAAAAATACTGCTTCTATTTTTGAAGACTTATCTACCAATTGAGTTAAGAAAGATTCTATTTCTTCTGAACCCAGCATTTTTTCCTTAATCTCAGTCACTTTATCAGTCAAGCCGATTTCTTGATAGATTTTAAGAGCTTCTGCAAAATTACCTTCCAAATAAGCATCATCCCCTTGCTTTTGGTAGATTCTTTGTTGCATTTCAGTCACTTTATCAGGCAGATTGGCTTTTTCATATAACTTTAAAGCATTTTCAAATTCGCCTTGTTTAAATGCGTCATTAGCCTGTCTTTGATAAATTTCTTGTCTTACTTGGGATGCTTTTTTACGAAAACGCCCTTTTTTATAAAAATGCAAAGCTTGCTTTAGCTCATCTTTTTGATAGGCTTCATCACCTTGTTTTTCATATATTTTGCGTTGTATCTGATTTTCTTTGTCTTCATTGCAAGCTTGTTTATAGGCTTCTAAAGCTTGCTCTAAATTACCTTCTTTTTCAAAAAATTCAGCTTTTCGTTGCCAAATAGCTGCCCACTGCTCTTGAGCTTGAATATATTCTGCTGTTTGTTCAGATGATATTTCTATTATTCTTTGATAATACGGTAGTTTTTTCTCTTCATCTTGAGTATCTTCAATTAATCTTAATAGTGACTCAATGAGTAAAGGATGTGCAGTGTTTGGTCTAAGCAGATATAGGGCTTCGGACGCTCTTCGAGCTTCGTCTATTTTTCCTTGTTGAAGTAATAACGTAGCCAATAATTGATTTGCCTTGATATGATTTGGATTTAAATCTAAAGCATTATTTAAATGATCGACGGATATTCCTAGTTGTCCTATTGCACGCGAAGTAACTGCAGCTTCATAAAACCTATGTGCATGAACATTACTACTATCTAATTCATCTTGTACTTGTTCAAGTGTTTTGTTCTTAACAATCCAAAGGCGTAATAACTTAACTCGAAATCGAAATTTATTTTCTTCAATAGATTCCACTAAATCCCACTCTTGTAAAATACGAGCAGCTTGTCCTATTTCCTGTTGTATCAGTTGTATTCCATTACCTTGTAATAGGTTGTTAAGTTCCGTTTCTGTAACAGGTTCTGTCTGACTAGCCAATATTGAAGCAATCAATTTTTCTGTTGTTGGTAATCCCTCCCATAACCATTGAAAGGCAGTGCTCGCTCCTTCTAATGTTTTTGGTATTGCGTTATTAACTATATCTGAGGTTACAGAGGGTATCTCTTTCGGTTCATTTTCATATAGTTCATTCCAAATGTAATAACATAAACACTGTGTAAAATAAGGATGCCCATGGGTTTGTGACCATATTTGCTTGATTGCCTCATCTGACCATTTAAGTGTTTGATTATCTTTGGAATTAGAAAGGTTAATCAATTTAACTGTATCGTCATATTTAAGTAATGAAACTCTTTTACTGGGTACAGCCTTAAATAAAGAAAGGGCTTTTTGATTTAAATCTTGTACTTTTCTACCAATAGCAAAAACAAAATTGAGTAATTTAGGGTCAACCTTAGATAAGTGATCGCGCCAAAAAGGAAAAAAGGCTGTACCTGCTCTTTCTTCATCATTTCCAGTACCTGCAATGGCTTCAAATTCATCAAATAGCAAAATTATTTTTTGAGTAGTATCCAAATTGTTTAATAAATCAAGCAAATTAATATTTTTCTCAATATTTAATTGCTGACACATTTTCTCTGCTAATTCTCGGGTAACTTGTTCTAATGGTAAGCTGGCTTTATCTTGTAAATCGAAGAAAATAGGCAAATAAGCACCTTCTTGCGGTAATCTCGCTTCTAATTCGCGCAAAACAGAAGTTTTTCCAATTCGACGCTGTCCAAATAGGATGATTGTATTTTGTTGAGGATGGCGTAAGATGCTTTTTACTTCGGTCAAGACATCATTTCTCCCAACAAAAGCAGTGCTATTACCAACAGCATTACCAACAATATAAGGATTTATTTTGTCTTCCATAAGCAAGTTTTCTTTGAGAAATATTTTTGAAAGCATAATTTTACCGTTAGATGGATTCATTAGCACATAATTCTTGAATATCCTTGTCTTCCAATAACTCTGAAAAAACAGGGGAAAGTACATGCCATTGACCATTTTGTTGATAGATTAAACCTTGTCTTTTTAATTCTCTTAGCTCATCCTCAAATCCAATTGACACATCACCTGTTTGCTGGGCAATTAAAACAAATGCTAGACAAGTTTTTTGTGACCAAGACCTCAACATTCTAGAAAGTTGCTCGTGAATATTGTCAGTAAAATAACTTTTTGCTAGCTCAAATGAATTGTTCTCTCTTGCGTCGTAAGCTTCTTTCAAACGATTAGCAAATAGCATTAATAGATAAGGATGTCCACCAATACAAGTTTTTATCTCTGATTTGATCTCATCTGAAAAATGATATGGTTCTAGTAATAAATCAACTTCATTTTCTGGCAATATTCCCAATGTAATTTCATCCATAAAATTTAAAAATGGAGAGGTATTTGTTGGAGCTTCTTGCATGATGTCTTGATACAGCTTTGTTAATGATTCATTTGCTGTCACAATTAAGCAAAGTGGGCTGGGATTACTTGATTGTGCAATTGCTCGCAAAGTTCCCAAAAAATGTTGTTGCTTTAAATGAGTCTTGTATAAAATCTCATGAAATCTATCAAACAATAATACAAGTTGTAATTTGTTCTTATTCATCTTGGAAAATAATTCATGAAGGCTGTTATTGTTAAAACCATTCTTTTCGCAAGCATTATAATTATTTTTTAGTAAAGGATTATCTATAACTGGTTTAAGTGTCATTTCCCAAAATTGAGTTGGTGTACAGCCTTCATCTACTAGTGATAAATCTAAAAAAGAAAATATAATATTTTTTTCTTGATAACCATAGAGTTTACGTGTATTACGTAAAAAGGAAAGTATCTGGGTTCGTTCACCACCAAAAACACCTACAATTGCAGTAGATTGTCCCGTTTTAATTTTTCCAATAAGACGTTTTATTTCACTATGCCTACCTATAGGATATGATATTCTCCTCTTGAACCAATCAAATATTCCTAACTTAAATAGTGCAACTGTAATTAATATACCAACAAAAACGCCGATAAAAAGTCCTTTAATTGCACCATTATCTGTAAAAAATCCAATAAGAGCTGCTATTGTTGATATTATACCAACGATAATAGTAGTTACTTTAACATATATATTCTCTGCTAAATGCGCTATAAATTTATAAACATAATCTATCATATCAATACTTTTTAACTTATATCTTACTTATGAGTTAAAGATAAAGTAAATACCTTTTGTATATTTACAAGTCACTTCAGTAATACTATATGATTAATTATAATAATGCAATTTTTGTGTTTGATATTTTATTTTGTTAGTTTTTGGATGTATTAATGTGATGAATAAATACAAATCATATTAAATCAACTATTTAAATATTTTGAATGAGTAGCATTATTGATTTTTTATTGATAATTATTATATTCAATATTTATAATAACTCATATTCACACTGCCATCCGTGAAGACATCATGTCGCGCCAAAC
>JAYQWJ020000159.1:0-3989 GCA_035829175.2 Candidatus Albibeggiatoa psychrophila | reverse complement strand
TAATATAGATTTCAAGTTGCTGTTATTACCCCTTGTAATTTTGAATATGAATCACTATTGTTGTTGTCAAGTTCTAAAGAAACTATAATAAACGGAACAAATAAATTTTTAATACTCAAATCATTATGGAGATGTATCATGGGTTTGTTTGATAACATGAATAAACAAAAAGTACAAGTGGATGCCCCAAACACTAAAGCGCAAACTGTTTTTTGGAATGAGGAAGCAACTGCGCCTAGTGTCAGCGATACCAATAAACTAATTCGCAATACTTACACTTTGTTGTCTTTAACATTGCTATTTAGTGCTGTGACAGGTGGTTATGCAATGATGACCAATATGGCACCTATCCACTGGATAATCTATCTGGTTGGTTTTATTGGCTTATTCTTCTTAACCAATATGTTGCGTAACAGCGTATGGGGTCTTGTGTCTATTTTTGCATTAACAGGCTTTTTAGGTCTGAATACAGGTGGTATTATTAATATCTATCTCGGTAATTTTGCAAATGGGCAACAGATTGTTACCTTGGCTTTTGGAATGACTGCTGCTATTTTCCTTGGCTTATCAGGTTATGCGTTAACCACTAAGAAGGATTTTAGCTATTTAACTTCTTTCTTATTCGCAGGTGTGATTGTGGTTTTGGTTGCAGCAGTGGCTAATATGTTTTTCCAAATTCCTGCATTGGCGTTGGCATTATCTGCGGTTATGGTATTGTTAATGTGTGGTTATATTTTGTATGACACCAGCAATATTGTGAATGGTCATGAAACCAATTACATCATGGCAACCGTGGCTTTATATGTGGATATTTACATCTTATTCTTGAATTTGTTACAATTATTAGGCGCGTTTATGGGCGAAGATTAACTATAGACATAAACTAGTCGTTTAAAAAACAGCTTCTGGGAATAATCTCAGGGGCTTTTTTATTGGGAGAAAGTAAGGAAATACAAGGCTTTTCATTGAGTGCTTAAGACTCTTTGTCACTGGCAAAACGAGTTTTGCACTCCTGCATTATGGTTTAGAACTAGACTTAAGATATTTGTCGTTCGAGTAAACAATAATGGACTTGACCTGCAACTTTATCACGAATCAAATGCCAATTCTCAGGAAGCTTAACCGAAGTTAATTCTTGCTCCATTTCAATATAAATAAGTGCATGTTGGCTTAGCCATTGATTTTGCTCTAAGGCTTGGCAACTCATTTCTAATAAATTTTGTCTAAAGGGTGGGTCGATAAATACAATATCAAACGCTTGGGGAGGATGTTTTTGCAGAAACTGGATAGCATCTGTTTGGATAAGCTCAATTTTATCGGTATTAAAAGCGAGCAATTGTTGACGTAGATGTTGTGTAATTTGCGGGTCTTTTTCAATTAACTGGACAAAATTTGCACCGCGTGAAACCGCTTCAATTCCCAATATACCTGAGCCAGCAAACAAGTCTAAGCAACGTCGGGTCGGCAGATGCCATTGTAACCAATTAAATAAGGTTTCTCTGATTCGGTCAGTTGTAGGGCGCAAACCTTCTTTATCTAAGATATTAAGTTTACGACCTCTCCAATTGCCACCAATAATTCTAACTTTGCCCATTTATTTTAATTGTGGCCCTGAACCAGAGTGCGCATCAAGCAATAACATGGTTTGCTCACCAATAATGCCGTCAACTAAAAGTCTTTGTTTACGTTGGAATCCAACAATACGCCGCCGCAAATCTTTATCAAATTTCGCGGATAAATCGGCATCAGCCACTTGCTTATTTTCTAAAATATTTAAGCGTTTACGCACCCAGCGAACATCATCATGTGTAATACCCGCACGTAAAATAGGCGTTGGCACACTTGGTGGTTGCCATAACAATAAAAATTGTCCTAACCAATAGTCATTAATTTGCTGCTTGGAGAAATCAAAAATCTTACCATCAAAATTGAGAGTGACTAAATCATCCTGAATCTGTGTCACAACCGCATGATGCTGTTCACCTAATTCAGTGACTAACTCAATGACTGTTGGACGATTGTAATTTTTAATATCTTTCCATTTACCTGTTTGATAAACACAAGTCAAACCTTTAGTCAGTGCCCGTTCACATGCCGTATTACCTGCTAGACTATTGTAATCCATCCCCCAAAGCTGAAATAAAGTATCAAATGCAGCTTGGGTATTACTTGGAATGCCTTTATTTTCTAAAACACTGAGTAAAGTCAGCTCAATGTCTTCAGGTTCATCACTGATAGAAGTAGCGGCTTCCTTGGGCAATTGGTCTTCACCGACTACAACGATTTCTTCAGGATTCGGTATAGCTGCTAATAGATTTTCTGTTAAGCTTGTCTGTTCAATATTTTCAGGTTCTGCGGTGTGTAAGATTTCGGTTTCAATCGGTCTTTCAAAAGTGGCTTGGGCTGACATGATTTGTGAATAAGTTGCCCACCAAATTAAACCACCCAATAATACAACGACGGCTAAAACAGCCGATATCCAACCCCAAGGTGAACGATGTGCAGGACTTTCTACTTGAACTTTTTGAATTGCTTTTCGTACTGCTGCCACATCAACTTGCTGTTTATTGGCGACGTAAGCATTTAACAAGGCTTTATCACAAATCACATTGGTTAAGCGTGCAATACCCTGAGTATAACGATAAACATAACGTGCAGCAGATTTAGAAAAGAATTCACTTTCCGCGCCACTGACGGCAAGGCGATGCTGAATATAAGAACGCAATTCATTGTAAGATAGGGGTTTTAAATGAAAACTGGCGGTAATGCGTTGAGAAAGTTGGCGTAGGTTTTTTTGTTTAAGCGTTTTTTTTAATTCTGATTGCCCAACCAAAACAATTCTTAATAAGCGGTCTTCAACGTTGCTCAATAAACGAAGTTGTTCTAATACTTCAACCGTGAGATTTTGCGCTTCATCTATAATTAGGGCTGTTTTGCGACCAATAGAATCTGCTGTTACAAGATAATTATTTAAAATATCGGTGTATTCTTTGATAGTGAAACTGTCATCATAATGTAAATGCAGTTTATCAAAAATGGCGGCAAGTAATTCTTGAGGAGTCAAACAAGGATTGGAAAGTAAGGCGATATCGAAGCTATCAGCCAATTGGTTAACTAAACGATAACTTAATGTGGTTTTACCTGTACCGACTTCACCTGTTAGCAGAATTAATCCGCTACCTTCATTAACGCCTTGCACTAGATGCTCTAAAGCTTCTCGGTGCTGTGCACTTAAATAAAGAAAGTCTGGATCAGGAGATAAGGCAAAAGGAATTGTTTTTAGCCCAAAATGTGAAGTATATGCGGCGGTATACATGAACTTCGACCTTATGTCGTTTCCGCATGAAAGTTGGTACCTAGGGCCGGACTCGAACCGGCACGGTGTTTATGCACCGAGGGATTTTAAGTCCCTTGCGTCTACCAATTTCGCCACCTAGGCTTTGCTTTACATTAATATGGAGGCTGAGACCGGAATCGAACCGATGTAAACGGCTTTGCAGGCCGCTGCATAGCCACTCTGCCACTCAGCCTTGAATAAAATTCTTTACAATAATCAGGATTTCAAAACATAAACTTGGAGCGGGAAACGAGACTCGAACTCGCGACCCCAACCTTGGCAAGGTTGTGCTCTACCAACTGAGCTATTCCCGCATCATTTTGAAAGACTGCTATTTTACAATTTTTAACTATCTTGTCAACACTTTTTTGATTTTATTTAACATAATATCTAAAACCTTGTTGAACACTCCTTAAACGGCTGCAAGAACTCTTAACTGCTTGCTTGATTAGCTGTCTAAGGTCGCGCATTATACCAAGCTAAAAACACATTGCAAGCTTTTTCCTGTATTAATTAAAATTAGCTGAAATCTTTCTTTAAAATCAATTCATTTTACAGGCGGCTTCTGTCACGCCTGAACCTATTGGTATTTTATTTTCAAATGGACAATGAAGTACGCAATACCGTTACTAAAAATCTGTACTAATCTCTT
>JAYQWJ020000158.1:0-8497 GCA_035829175.2 Candidatus Albibeggiatoa psychrophila | reverse complement strand
GCAGTTAAGATACCAATCACGCCTACCGCAATCATCATTTCAACAAAAGTAAAGCCTCGCTGCTGCATAAATTCTCCTTACAAATTCTTAAATTTAAAACATGTTATATTTTAAGCTTTAGCAGAAGATATGCCATTCCACAAGAAAAAACCAAATTGTTGTATTATGTTTCTGAACCTTTAGACGTTATGATATGCAATGCTTGATGCCACCAGTGAGATGCCCATGGAATTTACCAGCGATTTTTGCAAATTAAAGTTGCAGTTTGATAACAATGAATTACAAAAAATATTAGCCCTATTTCAAGCACAAGATTGGATAACTCACGGCATAGAAACCTGTGGAAATGCATCTATTATGCTGATTTCTGCGGGCGGCACATATAATACCGATTACGCCTTATCTGCACCTGCTGAACCTACGCCATATTTAGATAAGTGTTTCTATATTAAACAAATAATCTCCGTTTTAAACCTACCTGTTTCACGTTGTCGATTGGTCAAATTAGCGGCAAATAGCTCAACGCCTGCCAAAATTCCTGCGCATTATCATTGGTTTAGACATACGGCGATTTATATCCCTATTCAAACTCAAGCAGGAGTCGATTTTCACTGCGGTAATAGCCAAACGTTTATGTCAACAACTGAGGCATGGATTGCCAACCCAAAACAAGCCCAAAGCTTAGCCAATAATAGCGAGCAAGATTGTGTATATCTCGTTATTGATATAAAACATTCTACGGCGTTAGAACAGTTAATAGCAAAATCCATAGATAAAAATCAAGAAATAGAGCAAATTAAGCTTGATATTCAAATAGATATTAATCTAAATTTACCACGTTTTCGATTTGAAGTATTTACCCCCGCCGAAATCGAATCACTGACTGAGCAATTATCAAAAATTGTTGAAAAATCAGATATTAGCACCGAAGCCTTTAGCGGTTATCAAAGTACATTGAGCAGCTTTAAAAAAGAATGGCAACTGTGTTTTGAACAATTCGGCAATCAACACGCAGGTGAAATGGCTTATTACGATGCAATTTTATCGTTTAAAGATAAGGTGTTAGCAAAAGTTCGGCGTTGGATTGCAAAAGACCCGCAAGCACAAGCGATTATTGAAATCATCAGCTCTTTATTACAAGTGACAGTACGCCCCGCACCAAGCAAAGTTGGGCAAAAATTCTTATCGCGCCAAAAAGCATTACCACATATTGATTGGCAATCTCTGTATCAAGTGGTTGAACAATATGAAAATCAAGCCAGTTATCGAGGTTTATCACAAGATGCTTTACGTGATTTATTGCATTCTTTTCAGGTTACTGAAAGTTTAGATAAACTTTATCCCACTTTAGCAGAAAAATGGCAGAATAAAGATGATTTAAGTGCCGCGATACAGCAATTATTAAATGTGGGTTTATTGCAAGAACGTTTTGTAAATCCTAAGTTTGACCGACCGATTTTTATTGTGTCTGCACCGCGTGCGGGTAGTACCTTATTGTATGAAACTTTAGCGAAATTTCCCGAAATTTGGGCGATTGGTCAAGAAAGTCATGAAATCATCGAAGGAATTAAGGCGTTACATCCTGAAACCCATCATTACAGCTCTAACCGTTTGCTTGCCGAACATGCAACGCTTGATGTGGAAATTCAATTACAACAACGTTTTGCCCGCCAATTACATGATAGCCAAGGCAAATTACTTTTAGATTATCCTGTTACGAAACGTCCGATGAGTCTTCGATTCTTAGAAAAAACCCCAAAAAATGCGTTACGAGTCAGTTTTCTTAAAAAAATATTTCCTGAAGCTTTATTTATCTTTTTATACCGCGACCCTGAAGAAAATGTCAGCAGCATGTTAGAAGGATGGCGTTCCAGAAGTTTTATTGCTTACAAACAGTTACCAAACTGGCAACATAAAAACTGGTGTTTCTTACTACCGCCAGAATGGCAACAAAATTTACAAAATAAGCCCTTAGTGCAAATTGCGGGTGAACAATGGCGAGCAGCAAATTATTATATCTGGGAAGATTTAAAAACCTTGCCGCGTGAAGATTGGTATTTTGTGCATTATCATGATTTAATTCGTAATACTCAACAAGTCATGCACGATATTAGTGACTTTGCAGGCTTAACTTGGCGCGATGAAATTGAGCAAACATTGTCGAAAGGGCTAAGTGTGTCTAAAATGGCGTTATCTGCACCCTCTCCCGATAAATGGCGTAAACATAGTTATGAGTTGGATATGGTGTTACCTGAATTAGAAACTTTTGCACGCCGTGTGGAAATTGAATTATGTCAAAAATAGCCTCTAAAATTGATTTAAACTCTGAAGCCTGTTTAGCGGATGATATTGAATTTACATTAGCATTAACTGAACACGCAAACAATCCGCAAGGCATTTTGTTGACAGGTTCGACAGGATTTTTAGGTGTTTGTTTACTCAATGAATTATTGCATAAAACCCAAGCCAAAATTTATTGTTTAGTCCGTGCTAAGGATGAGCTTGCAGGTTTGGAACGGATAAAAGATCAATTAGCATTTTATCAGTTTTGGCAGCCAGAATGGGAAGAACGTATTATTGCGCTTATTGGTGATTTATCTAAGCCTGCACTGGATTTGAGTGATGCTCTATTTTCTGAGTTAAGTGAGAAAATTGATGTGATTTATCATAATGGTGCGTATGTAAATTCAATGCGACCTTATGCCAGTTTGAAAGCCTCTAATGTATTGGGTACAAAAGAAGTTTTGCGTTTAGCCAGCTTAGTGAAAACCAAGCCTGTGCATTTCATTTCCACATTAGCAGTGTTTTTTAGCGAGGTGCATAATGGCAATGTTATCACGGAATCTACTGTGCCGAGTGATACGATACATGGCGGCTATAAACAAAGTAAATGGGTTGCGGAACAACTGATTTTACGTGCGGGTCAACGTGGCTTACCGTGTGCGGTGTATCGTCCGGGGCGGATTATGGGACACAGTGAAACGGGCATTACGGGCAATATGACGGACTTGCTGACAACGGTGCTAAAAGGTTGTATTGAAATTGAACAAATCCCAGATAAAGAAAATATGGTCAATATTGTGCCCGTGGATTATGTGAGTCGCGCGATTGTGGATTTGGCTTTACAACAACGTTTTGGCGAGTCATTTCATTTAATTAATCCGCAGCCTGTGTCATGGTTAGATTTGGTGCAAATGGTGCGCAATCTTGGTTATCGATTAGAATCAAAAGATTATGATGAATGGTCAGAGACTTTAAAGAATTTTGCCGCTGAAAAATCTAACGATGCGGTTTATTCTCCATTGTTATTATTACTACGTTCTTCATCTGCCTTTTTTGCTAAAAAACCGAAGTTTGATGCCAGTTTAACCCAAACTCAGTTAAAAGATGAAAATGTCAACTGCCCCGTCATTGACCAAACTTTAATTAATAGTTATTTCAAGCACTTCCAAAATATGCAGCATATTCCCGTACCTAAATAACATCAGAAAAGTTTATTTGCAAAAGGGGTAACATTGGTGTTGCCCCTCAGTTTTAAAATTGGCAGTCCTTAAGGTTGGAAACGTGACGGAGTAAATTGTGAATTAATTACCGTAGAAGGAACACTTTGGGTTTGTGTGGTCTTAATTTTAACCCGACGATTTTTTTGCCGACCAATGGCGGTGTTATTCGATGCAATTGGCGCACTTTCACCAAACGCATTGATAACTAAACGTTGTGCTGCAATGCCATGAGCGATTAAGGCATCACGTACTGTAATGGCACGATTTTGCGACAAACGCTTGTTATATTTTGAATTATCACGACTATCCGTATAACCTTCGATTTGAATATCACTGCCACCCTGCCGCACAATATTTACAAAATCATTAATTAAACTCTCTGCCAATGGTGATAATTGGTATTTATCTGTTGGGAATAAAATGGTTTCGCTAATAACAGGTGCAGATGCAGATTGAACCGAAAAAGTGCGGATAGGGGCAGGATTTGATAAGAGTCTTGGCGCAATGATAGGTGGCTCTTGGCTGCAACAAAGATTACCTGTGGTTATGACTGCATTTTTTGACGCAATTTTAGGGAAACTACATGCTTGTAATAAAGCTAAACAGCAAATCACTATAATATGAGAATACTTCATTGGTTAATCCTTATGTAGAAATGGGTCTTCTATCTTTCCTAATTCCAAATTCCAAGCCAATAATATGATTATACTGTTTTATTGTCATCAAGATTATATTAGGTTTTAATATGTGTGCTGTCATCATCAAGTTGAATCCGCTGATGATATTTCCAGTTTTTTAAATGATTGGAAAACTTTTAGAATTATGCCAAATGACGTAATAAAATGGAAATCATAGCAAACACGCATCACCATTGTTAGACCGTTTATTGATTTGATTATTATTTAAGATAAATAGCAAAACCAAAAATGACATATTGCATAAAGATGATTTGAAGCAGCCGCGATTTTTCAATTATTAAAATAATCTACAATACAATGGCATCAATAAAGTGTAAATGATATAGGTCACGAGATATTCTTATTTCTCCAGCACTGAATTATTAGAATCAAATATAACATCATAAATTAAAAACGATTTTAGGCATATTAAAGTGAAAAAATTACCGAGCTGTGACATTATTATTCCTATTTATAATAGTCTTGCTTATGTCAAAACTTGCATCGATTCAGTGTTAGCACATACAGATTCAAATCAATATCAACTTTATTTAATCAATGATGCCAGTGATAAAACCACGTCTGATTATTTAGAAAATATAGCAAAAAATGCAGAAAACATTCATTTAATCGTTAATCCATCAAATTCAGGCTTTGTAAAATCTTGCAATATTGGAATGTTAAACGGACAATCTGCCTATATTTTGTTGTTAAATTCAGATGTAATTGTCACGCCTAACTGGTTATTTAATTTAATAAAATGTGCAGAATCTGATGAAAAAATTGCAAGCGTTAATCCTGTTACAAATAATGCGGCTCAAATTGATGTGGCAATGACGCAGGGAAATAATTTTTATGATATGAATTGGCGGTTGCAACAAATATTTGCTGAAAAAACAATCGCTTTAGACGTGGTGACAGGTGTTGGATTTTGTTTATTATTAAGCCGTGCGATTTTGCAACAAGTTGGGCTATTTGATGAAATTTATGGCAAAGGTTATTGCGAAGAATCAGACTTATGTATGCGCCTTACAACTCAAGGTTATCGCACCGTCATCACGCCCGATGTGTATGTATATCACCAAGGTCAAGCCAGTTTCACTCATAGCCATTCACGTTATATCAGCAATCGACACATTTTTGACCAACGTTGGAAAGCTGAATATACGCGCCAATTTCGGGCTTATAAACAAGCAAATCCTCTTCAACTGATTCAAGATTTATTTCATACACAACAACGCTGGCATCCTACGCCTATCCTGTGGACAACTTATCGTAAATTATTGAAACATCGACAACAAAAACAGTTTATGCAATTCATACTCGATGGTTTGCGCGGTTTAAAACAAATGAGCCATGCTTTTGCTCCCGTTCCAAATCCAATATTGGTTGCTGAAAATACACCGCCAAAACGGTTGCGCGTGACTTATTTGGTTAATAAATTAGTTATTTCTGGCGGGATTTTATCTGTTGTGCAATTAGTTAATGAGCTGATTTTATTAGGAATTGAGGCGCGAATTGCAACCCTGTTCGTTGATCCTGAAATTCGAAATTGGCGATTATTAACAGAACCGTTGTTATTTAAAAATGCTCAAGATTTAACGACCCATTTGCCTGAAACCGACATTGTAGTGGCGACGCATTGGACAACCGCACAATGGGCAGCAGAGTTGCAGCAAGCCAATTTAGCACAAAATAGTGCTTATTATTTACAAGATTATGAAGCTTGGTTTTCGACTGAACATCAGAGCAAACAGACGGTTTTAGATACTTATGCTTTGATTAAAAATAAAATTGTCACCTCAGATTGGTTACAACAATTATTGGAAAATAATGGACATCCAAGCGAAAAAATTTGTATTGGGACAGATTTAGATGTGTTTTATCCGCGTGATGTTGAGCCTAAATCACATCCTGTTTTGGTGACAATGGCACGTCCCGCTACACCTTGGCGTGGTTTTAAATCGGCGGTGCAAGCTTTAGATTTGGTTAAGCAGCAATATCCTGATTTAGAAATTGTATTTTTTGGGGATAATCAACTTTTTCGCCAAGACATACCATTTGATTATCGTGATGAAGGTGTGGTTTCCAATCAAAATCATTTAGCTGCATTGTATTCGGCAGCCGATATATTTTTAGATGCGTCGGATTATCAAGGGTTTGGGCGTTTAGCATTAGAAGCCATGAGTTGTGGAACAGCTTGTGTTTTGACTAATGAAGGCGGGGTGACTGAGTATGCACAGCCTGATGAAAATTGTTTAACTGTGCCGCCGCGTAAACCAAAAATCTTTGCTCAAGCCATTTTGCGTTTATTGAAAGATGAGGCGTTACGTGAACATTTGGGTTTGAATGGTTTAGAAACGGTTAAGCAATATTCTGTACAGCAGGAAGCTAAACAAACGCTAGCTTATTTCGAGAAATTATAAATTTGGCTCTATTTCATAATTTTTCAAACCGCGATTGTTAAATCAAACATCCTAAATTGCCTGTGGTACAATGCAAAGACATATAAAAATATAAAAAAACAACATATAAAAACCCTGAATACAGCCATTGGAGGATAGCAAATGCTAGTGCTTACACGCGCAGGTTATGCTTTACCGGGGACTTCACTTGATTTCAAAACAGGCACATGGCGAGTACAAAAGCCGCTGCATCATCATCGTAGCGCACCTTGTCATACTGCCTGTCCTGCTGGTGAAAATGCGCAAGCCTATATCGCCGACATCCAAGCGGGTCATAATCAAGCTGCTTGGGAAACCCTCGTTAAAATCAATCCCTTACCTGCTATTACTGGACGAGTCTGTCCACATTTATGTGAATCTGCCTGCAATCGTGGCGGTTTAGATGAGCCGATTTCGATTCATGCGATTGAACGTGCTTTAGGCGACCAAGCCATTGAGAATAATTGGGCTTACCCTGTTGAGCCTGTTGCTAAAAACGCCCCTGAAGTTGCCATTATTGGCGCAGGCCCTGCGGGTTTGACAGCCGCCTATCATTTGGCTCGTTTGGGCTATCGCTCGACGATTTTTGATGATAGAACTGAACCGGGCGGCACATTACGCACCGCATTACCACCTTATCGTTTACCGCGAACCGTGTTAGATGCTGAAGTGCAACGGGTGTTAGCCATTGATGGAATTAGCTTTCGCCCACATACGCGCTTAGGTCGTGACCTGCAATTGCGTGAATTACAAGCTGATTATCCTGCGGTATTTTTAGGCGTTGGCGCACAGCAAAGTCAAGAGTGGAATATTGATGGTGTTGTGCCGCACAATTTGCACTCAGGTTTGGATTTATTAAAAGAATGGGTTGATATTGGTACTGTGCCGACTCCGAAAAGTGTTGCGATTGTCGGCGCGGGTAATACGGCAGTTGATATGGCGCGAGTGATGAAGCGGGCGGGTGTTGCCGAAGTGCATATTATTTCGCATAAACCGATGCCAAAACCGGGAATTCCCCAATCTGAAGCGATGCCAGCGATTCCGCGCGAAGTGGAAGAAGCTTTAGAAGAAGGGGTGATTATTCATGAATATCGCGGTATTCGACGCTTAATTTTACGTGGTGAACGGGTTGTCGGTGTTGAGCTGGTTCACATGAAGAAAATGAAGCAAGAAAATGGGCGTTTGAAACGAGTCGCATTTGCAGGCACAGAAACGATTTTAAATGTTGATCAAGTGATTCCCGCCGTTGGACAAGTGATTGATCCTTATGGCATGGAAAAAATTGCAGGCATTAATTCATTTTTACCAACCGATCACTGGGGACAGATTAAAGGTCATTCTGGTGTTTATGGCGGTGGTGATGCAGGTGGACGAGCAGGTACGGTCACGGCGGCGATTGGTGATGGGCGACGAGCGGCGATTGCGATTGATAAGCAAATCCGTGGTGAGTCTTTGCCAGAAGTTACGCAAGAACAACCGATTACATTTGATGCGTTGAATTTAAACTATTATGAGCCAGCGGCGCGAATGCGCGAATCTTCCTTACCTGTTGAACAGCGTACTGGTGAAGAAGAAATTACATCAAGTTTGACTTCAACTGAAATGGCGAAGGAAGCAGCCCGTTGTTTTTCTTGCGGTAATTGTTTGGCATGTGATAATTGTTGGACATTGTGTCCTGACTCGGCGGTGTTGAAAACCAAAGAGATTGGTCTTGATGGCAGTAATTACGTGTTTGATTATGATTATTGTAAAGGTTGTGGTTTGTGCGCCAATGAATGCCCTTGCGGCTATATTGAAATGCACGACGAGTTATAAATTTTATAAATTATTGTAAATAGAACTGCCCGTCCTTAGAAGATTGGCAGTCCTTAAT
>JAYQWJ020000157.1:0-5677 GCA_035829175.2 Candidatus Albibeggiatoa psychrophila | reverse complement strand
AATTGACTATATGATCATAAATTTAAAGGTTTTAGCAAATCAGCAATCTTATCGGTATCAAAAACCTGAGCCGCTTGGCGAATTTTATCAACTAATGGCATAAGCCGAGAATCTAATTTTTCTAACTCATCAGCAGATTGAGTTAAGATATTAATATCACCCGTCATACTGGCATCATACAATGTGCTAAATTGCTCAGCAGATAGTAATTGCACTGCATGTTGCAATACCTCATCTGATATATCTTCAGAAGGTTCTGGCTCTGCTTGTTGTTCTGGAAGAAACGTAACCGCTCCAATCTGCTCATTGCTTGCTATTAAGGGTAAATCTACTTGAAAACAACTGCCTTGATTGATTTGACTTGTGATTTGGGCTGTACCCTCTAAAGAATTTACCAGCTTTTCTACTAAAGATAGACCTAAGCCTGCACCTTCTGACTTGTGTTTCCAATCACTGGCTTGTTCAAATGGTAAAAATACTTTGTCCAAATATTCTGATTCAATCCCTACGCCTGTATCTTCAATCAGAAATCGGATGTTATTTTCATGTTGTGCGACCGTAAATCTGATTTCTCCCGTTTGGGTAAACTTAATCGCATTACCTAGCAAATGAGTCAAAATTTGTCTTAAACGTTTTTCATCACAAGAAATGCCAGTCGGTAATTCAGGAGATAATGTGTAATGAAATGCTAAGCCTTTTTCTTTGGCGCGATGGCGAAAGATTCCCACTAAATTATTTAAAAAGGCATCAAAACGTATATCAATAGGAAAAATACTGATTTCACCTCGTTCAACTGTAGAAATATCAATAATATCATTGATTAAGGTTAGTAAATATTTACTACTTTGTTCAATCAATTGACTGCCTTCCTGAAGAAGATTAGAAAGACCTGTTTCACGGTTAAATAATTGGGTGTAACCCAGAATGGCATTGAGTGGTGTTCTCAGCTCATGACTCACATTGGCGAGAAAGGCGGTTTTGGTTTCATTAGCCACTTCTGCTTGACGACGAGCAGTCTCTAATTCTTCAACAAAGCGGGCATTTTCTAGGGAAATTGCAATTTGGCTGGACAGCATTTTGAGTGTATTGAGGCGACTTGTCGTAAATGCGCCCGTCGTCAAATTATTCTCAAAATATAAAATCGCTCTAAGTTGTTGCTGATACACAACGGGAAAACATAGCACGGATTGAGTTTGATGGATTTTAATATAAGGATTATTGGTATACAGCCCTTCTTGTCTCGCATCACTTAAAACGACATTTTCCTGAGTGCGAGCCACATAACTGATAATCGCTTCTGGCAAATGGGTTTCTATCGGCAATGAATGCAATACGGTCACTTCAGCTTTATCTATTGCACTTTCGGCTTCAATCACCCATTGATCGCCAACGGGTAAAATCAGAAAACCACGCTGAGCACCCGCATTTTCAATCACAATCTGCATCATTTTAGACAGTAAATGACTTAACACGATTTCGCCAGAGAGCGTTTGTGAGGCTTTCATCACCGTTTCTAAATCTAACCATTGTGAATAACTGGTTTTAGTTTGTGCTGAAGAGGCTAAAAGCGTTGTTTTTGAGCTGGTAAATGTAGCTGGTATGGTAGGCGTGCTTTCCCTAATTAACCATTGTGGGTAGCGTTGTTCTAAATTCCGAACTTTGGCGATAGCACCCCATTGTTGATAATGATAATGGGCTTCTAACACATGAACTTTAGCATACTTATCTTTCGCTTTTTTTAACCAGAATTTTGCTAACAACTCATTTGCTAAAGCCTGTTCTTGAACGTATTTATGTGTTTTTGCCAAAGTAATGGCTTGCTCATAATGCTCTAATATCTCATCCGTATCGTGTCCTAGAATCCGATGATATTCCGCTTCCACTAAATGCCATTTGTGTAAATGATTCATTGGAGCGTAATTCGCCCAGTTTTTTACTGCTTTCTGGTTAGCAATTACTTTCTCCAGAAACGCATGTTGTTCTATTTTGCTGACAGCATCATATAGTGCCAACCGAGTAAGAGAATCATAAAAAAACCAAGCAGAAACCGCATACATTCCTGTTAATGCGCCTTTGTTTTCTTCGACCAACATTGTATTTTCAAGTGCATGTTCATAATCTTCAAACAAATAGCAGAGAATGAGACTATTAATGTACAGTGTACTCATCGCTGCTTGATTATTGGTTTGTTTAAGAATGGGCAATAATTCTTCTTGGTTGTAAGCCTCACCCATCAAAACACAAGGATTATCAGTGTGTCCTAGCAGGTTTAATGCGGCTTGCCAGAAGGGGCTTTGCCAACGAAGCGCGGTTTCAGCATTGACTTGCCTAATGCCTTCATTGTAAGTTGCCATTTTTTGTTCTAGCTGGGTAAGTTCCAAACCCGCAAGATAGGCGTTGCAGCAATAAAAAAAAGCATTATAGCCAACATACTCAAAGTCTCCCATTTCCAAACCACTTTGATAGCCTTTTTCTAAATAGGGTAAAGTTTCTCGTAGCGGTTTCTTAAAATGCCACACATGACCATTGACGACTTCAAGGACTTTAGAGGTGAATTGTTTGAATTTAGGAAACTCTATTAATTTAACGGCAAGTTTGCCAAAGCGGTGACCATCCTCAATATTATTTTCCATACTACCAAGCATCAAACCATACGCAGAATAAATATATGGTGCTTCTGGCGCATTGCCATATTTTACTAATACTTCAATTTCCCTATACAGCAGTAACCAACATAAGTTAGGTCTACCAATATAAGCCGCAGCCGTTGCTTGTCCAATAATTTGCATCACCGCCCCTTTTTGAAAGTCGGTCATTTCTGGTAATTCAATGAGGCTTTCTATTGATTTGTCAGCATAAGATAAGCGGGTTTTTAACTGAGCATGTTGGATATCTTCTGATGTTGGATGAGCTGGAAATGTCTCGCCCAATTGTTCAAGGATTTCCAAGGCGATGTCTAGTGCGTCTTGTAGTTTGCCTTGCGCTACATAGCTTTGAATTTTACTTTGATAAGCAGCAACTTTGTCTAGCACCGTAATAGCATTTTGCAGCACTTTTTGGAATAATTTTTCTGACTCTTCAAAAGAACCATTGAGGACGGCTGTTTCGACTGCTCTGGTATACAAGGCTAACGTGAGTTTATAGTCTTTTTCCCATGAATTTTCTCCTACCCATTTGATCCCCAACTGGCAGTAATTAAAAGCTAATTTAAATGCCGTAGATGCACCCGCTTTTTTAGCTGCAATCAAATTTAATTCTGCTATTCTGGCTTTTTCTTCTTTCAACGTCACTAGTTCAAAACTTTGATTAAATTGATGAACCAGATCAGAAATGCGTTTTTCTAACTCTGATTCTGAAGTCTTGACCAACAGTAAACGACCAATTTGCAAATGCACAATCTGTTTCTGTTCATCATCAATCAGTGCATAAGCAGCTTGTTGTACTCGATCATGTAAAAATTTAAATTGGGCTTTTGAAGCCGTTTCAGGATGTTTGTAGTTTTCATCTAACGGTAGAATAAGCCCTTGAGCAAGTGCCATAGTTAAGACTTCTAAAGTCTCAGTTAGGTCATGTTCATAAATAATAGCCAAGATGGGCAATTCAAATTGATTACCAATACAAGCCGCTAACTGTAAGGCTTTTGAGGTATTTGAAGGCAATTTATTAATCTTATTTGCCATCAATTCGACAACGTTATCCGTGATATTTTGGGTGGCAATCTGTTCAACATCCCATTGCCATTTAAATTGTTCAAAATTGAAGCGAAACAGGTTATCAAAATACAGAGTATGTAAAAATTGATGAGTGAAAAAAGCGTTACCTTGGGTTTTTTGGTAAATCAAGTCTGTCAGTGATTGAATTTGCTTGGCATTACATTTGAGGCTATCTTGCAATAAGTTATTGATATTTTTGGAAAGCAAATTTGCCAAGTCAATCGTATTGATAATAGCATTGGCTTTTTGAAGTTCAAACATCGTCATAATAAATGGATGACTGTTATTCACTTCATTGTCACGATAAGCACCAATGATTAATAAATATTTGATTTCTTCATCAAGCATGATCGCTTTTAACAAATCGAGTGTCGCCAAATCCGCCCATTGCAAATCATCAATAAACAAAATCAATGGATGTTTCTTATCACATAAGGCTTTAACAAAATTCAAGAAAAACATCTGAAACCGATTTTTTGCCTCACTGGGCGTTACTTGCGCAACAACAGGCTGTTTACCAATGATTAATTCTAAATCGGGAATCACATCAATAATAATTTGCCCATTATTGCCCAGTGCTGCTAAGGTTTTCGTTTGCCAAATGCTTAGGGTTTCAGCACTTTCCTTGAGTAAATAACGACAAAGACCATTAAACGCTTGTGTAATGGCAGAATAAGGAATATTTTTCTGAAATTGGTCAAATTTACCCGCCGCAAAATAGCCAAATTTTTCAGTCATGGGTTTATGGACTTCGTGCACTAAAGCGGTTTTACCCACCCCTGAATAACCCGCGACTAACATCATCTCAGTATGACCTGAACTCACACGTTCAAAAGCTTGTAGTAAAGTATTTACTTCATGTTCACGACCATATAATTTTTGCGGGATGTGCAACTTACCTGAAAAATCATGTTGAGCCAGCTTAAATTGCAAATCCGATAGGTCTTGATGTGCTGTCAAATTTTGTTGAACTTTTTCCAAATCATATTTGACCCCAAAAGCCGATTGATAACGCTCATCAGCATTTTTTGCCATCAATTTCATCACGATGTCGGAAATAATGAGAGGGATTTTAGGGTTGAGTTCAAAGACAGATTTGGGGATTTTAGCGATATGGCAATGGACTAATTCCATCGCACTGTCTGATTCAAATGGTAGTTTACCTGTCAACAGTTCATAAAAACTGACACCTAATGAATACAAATCGGTGCGGTAATCTAAGGCACGATTCATACGTCCTGTTTGTTCGGGCGAAATATAGGCTAAAGTACCTTCGAGCTGTTCTGGATTTGTCAGCGTAGGATTCTCTCGCGGCAAGCGACTGGCAATCCCAAAGTCAATGATTTTCAGTTGATGTGTTTCTTGATTCCAAACAATATTTGCCAGATTAATATCCTTATGAATAATATTAGCTGCATGGATATTACCCAGTGCTTCGGTAATTTGAATAGCAAGGGAGAGAAAATCAACAATAGATATTTTTTCCTGTTGCTCAAAAATTTGTCTTAAGGATTCTGCTCCAAAATCTTCTAAAATAATAACCAAGGTATTTTGATATTTTTCAATGCTATAAGCCTTCACAACACCCGCCAAATCTAAATCATGAGTCATTTCATACTCTTTTTGATAGCGCGTGAGTTCTGTTGGGGTAGGGTAATCTTGTTTGAGGATTTTAAGGATAACTGATTGTTTACCATCAAATTTAACTCCACGATAAACAAGAGAGTTAGCACTTTCATAAAGTAGCTCAGAGACTTCATAACCCATAATAGATAACATATTGCATCCTCTTAATTATTAGCTCAAGTTAGGCATCTAAATCAAAAGTCAGTAATTTAGAATCCAAAAATGATCTTGCGTAACTTCAGTTACTTATCTTATTTTAATTTGGGATTCTTTGCGTAACTTGAGTTACTCACTGGATTCCCAGTCACATAAGCAAAGCGATTCAAACTCTGCCCATC
>JAYQWJ020000156.1:0-6215 GCA_035829175.2 Candidatus Albibeggiatoa psychrophila | reverse complement strand
AACTATCTCTTTTTATTTCAATTACTTAAAAATTCATTTCACATCAAGCGTATAGTTCGTTATGCTTCTCACACATTTTGAGCTAACTGCTTTATAATCCTAGACTGAACAACTCATTTAATATGGTCATGACCTGAGATTAATGATGTTATGGCTTTTCTGACTTTCGGACAACCCTAATACCAAAGCAAACTCAATGGAGGGATATATGTCTGTGAAATATGCTTACTCATTCCAAGAAGGGGATGGTAAAAATAAAAAATTACTTGGTGGTAAAGGCGCGAACCTTTGTGAAATGACACAAATCGGTTTACGTGTACCTCCTGGATTTGTAATTACCACAGAAGCTTGTTTGCAATATCTTGAGCAAAAGACCTTACCTGATGGTTTAATCGATGAGGTGAAAGGACATATTCAAGCAATCGAAAAAGCAACCGAACGTGGCTTTGGTGATGCGAGAAACCCATTATTAGTCTCGGTTCGTTCTGGGGCAGCAATGTCAATGCCCGGCATGATGGACACCATTTTAAACTTAGGCTTAAATTCTGAAACCTTACAAGGCTTAATCCAACATACAGGCGACGAGCGTTTTGGTTATGATGCGTATCGTCGTTTTATTCAGCTATTTGGTAAAGTCGCTCTAGGCGTGAACGATGAAAAATTTGATGCGCATTTTGAGCAAGTTAAACAACAAGCGGGTGTTAAAGTTGATGTAGGCTTAAATGCTGAAAATCTTAAGGAAATTAGCGAACGTTTCTTAATGGTTGTGCGTGAAGAAACAGGTCGTCCTTTCCCAGAAGATGTACATGAACAGCTCGAAATTGCGGTGAAAGCAGTATTTAATTCATGGACAGGTCGTCGTTCAATCGATTATCGTCGTGAATTCAATATTACCCCTGCAATGGCAAATGGCACAGCTGTGAATGTTGTTGCGATGGTATTCGGTAACATGGGTGATGATTGTGCCACAGGTGTGGGCTTTACTCGTGATCCGGGTACGGGTGAGAACCACATGTATGGTGAATACCTCGTTAACGCCCAAGGTGAAGACGTGGTGGCAGGGATTAGAACCCCGAAACCTGTACAGGAAATGGAACAAGAATTACCAGAAATGTACAAGCAGTTAGTGGACTTACGTAATAAATTAGAAAACCACTATCATGAAGTGCAAGATTATGAATACACGATTGAAAAAGGCACTTTATATTGCTTGCAAACCCGTAACGGCAAAATGAATGCTGCTGCGATGGTTAAAACTTCTGTCGAGTTATTCAATGAAGGTTTAATTTCTAAAGAACAAGCTTTATTGCGTGTTGACCCTGAACATTTAGAACAATTGTTACATCCACGTTTAGACCCACACGGTACAATCCAGCCTATTGCTCAAGGTTTGCCAGCATCTCCGGGGGCTGCATGTGGTCGTTGCGTCTTTGATGCTGACCAAGCAGAACTCTTAGGTCGTGGCGGTGAAAAAGTCATCTTGGTTCGTGAGGAAACTAAACCTGAAGATATTCATGGCTTCTTTGCATCACAAGGCATTTTAACCAGTCGTGGCGGTAAAACCTCACATGCGGCGGTAGTGGCGCGTGGTATGGGTAAAGCCTGTGTCGCGGGTGCGGAAGGTATTTCTGTCGATACTCGTATGCGTCAAGCTCAAGTCGGTGATGTGACTTTATCTGAAGGCGATATCATTACGATCGATGGTAGTACAGGTAACGTTTATCTGGGTGAAATTCCTACGATTCCGCCTAAATTCTCTGAAGAATTACAGGTTTTATTAGGTTGGGCTGATCAGCTTGCACAAATCAAAGTGATGGCAAATGCAGATACCCCACCTGCCGCACAACGTGCCGTAGAATATGGTGCAATGGGTATTGGCTTATGTCGTACTGAGCGCATGTTTAACGAAACGGATCGTTTGCCTATCGTGGTTGATATGATTTTGGCGCGTAGCCCTGCTGACCGTCAAGTGGCATTAGATAAATTATTGCCTATCCAGCGCGAAGACTTCAAAGGTATTTTCCAAGCCATGGCTCCGCGTCCAGTGACAGTGCGTTTACTTGACCCGCCAATGCACGAATTTTTGCCTACAGAACAGCAACTTTTAGATGATTTGGATGCGTTGCGCGAATATTACATCGTGGTTAAAGGTCGTTCAACAGTATTGCATACCTTACGTGACCATTACACCTTACCTGCGCCATTTGATGCAATGACAGAAGAAACCGTCACCGCTGCGATTAATAAAAAAGAAGAAATGTTGCGTAAAGTCCGCGAATTGTACGAAGTGAATCCTATGTTAGGACATCGTGGTGTACGTTTAGGCTTAACCTTCCCTGAAATTTATGCCATGCAAATCCGTGCAATTTTAGAAGCGGCTGCAGAGTGCATTAAAGAAGGTTTGGAAGTGCATCCTGAAATCATGGTACCTCAAGTCATTACTTCGCAAGAATTAACGCGGGTTAAAAAATCGGTTGATGAAATTCGTGAATTAGTAGAAAGTCAGCATCGAGTTAAACTTGATTTCAAATTTGGTACAATGGTTGAAACCGTGCGTGCATGTACTCGTGCGAAACAATTGGCGAAAGAAGTCGAGTTTTTCTCATTTGGTACAAACGATTTGACTCAAGCCACTTTCTCATTTTCTCGTGAAGATGCTGAAAACAAATTCTTACCGATGTACAACGATAATGGCATTTTGCAAGACAACCCATTTGAAGTCCTTGACGTGAAAGGCGTGGGGCAATTGATGCAAATGACTGTTGAATGGGGTCGCAAAACCCGTGCTGGCTTAAAAGTCGGTATTTGTGGCGAGCAAGGCGGTCATCCTGCGTCGATTCGTTTTTGTCATCACATTGATTTGGATTATGTCTCTTGTTCAGCACCGCGTGTACCAATTGCACGTTTAGCCGCTGCACATGCTAAATTATTAGAAGATAAATACGAAATTGAATAAGCGTTTGTTTATTTCATGATTAATGCGTAGGGTGTTGTTCACTCGCATCCTACGTTTTAATTTAAAAATCATCTACTCCCTCAAAAATCCTCAATATGGCTTTAGAAAAACATCACGGTGCTTGGGTTATCATTTTTAGTTTTATGATTAGCTTAATGCTGGCTATCATGCCATTACCACAGTGGGCAGCCATTTGGCGACCTGATTGGGTTGGGTTAGTGTTGATTTACTGGGCGATTGCGACACCGCAGCGTGTGGGTGTGGGCGTTGGCTGGTTTGTTGGGATTTTACATGATGTTTTAAGCGATACATTACTGGGACAGCATTCATTAGGCTATTGTTTACTGGCTTATGCTGGGGTTAAATTGCATCGTAGAATTCGAGTGTTTCCATTATGGCAGCAAGCCGTCGGGATTTTTATTTTAATTGGGATTTCACAAACTTTAGATATTTGGATACGTGGGATGTTGGGTCATCCACCTTATGGCTTTTCATTTATTTATCCCGCAATCACCAGCACTTTATTTTGGCCTTGGATATTTATTTTACTACGCGATATGAAACGCGCTTATCAAGTATTTTAAAAATATAAGATTTTAACGCATTAAGTTCACAGGAATACAAAACTTGTTTTGCCAGTGACCAATTTTCAAAATGGGAGAAATAACGGGGTTTTTGATGCTAAGCTTAGACATTGATAGCTAAATATATTTTTGTAATTTACGGCATAACAACCAAGCTCAAAACATCTTAAAATGAGCAACCACATCAAGTGCAACAACCCATTTTAATTAATCATTTCAAAAGTTATAAAACTCTTTATGTTCCGAAGAAAAAACATGAGCGTATAAATTCGCAATCCATTGTTTTCCTTCCTGCGTCACACGCAAATAGCGTAAACCATCTTGGATATAACTATTGACCATATTCCAATAAAACTGCGGATAATTGCGCCGTAAATCCAAAGGTGAACCATAACCTAAATGTTTGTTTACACCTGTTTCTTGAAATTCATAATACAAAGCAGGTAATTTACGCAAATAATTTGGGTCGGCCAATTGCCCAATTAAATCAGCGGCTCGAACCAATCCCGGATAAGTCCCCGTTGCTTGATGATCCGTATCATTTGGCACAGGAAAACGGGTTAATTCAATATTTGCTGCAATCACCTCAGCATCAATCACAGGATTACCGCCAAAGCGTTCCCGCACAAAAAGTTTACCTCTATCAATATGATAAGGCGACATTGACGCATCGGTAGCCCCTTCGGGCAGCACAACCATTTCATTTCTAATCCCAGTGGTATAACAGCCTTCACGGTCGTCGCGGCAAATACCTCTAACATGTCCAATATCATGGCACAATAGGGAAATAATGAAATTTAACCAGTCACGGTGCGAGACCCCACCTTCACGGATATGTTTACCGCGTAAAATCTCTTGTCCGACAAGCGTGACCATAATTGTATGTTCTACATTGTGGTAAAGCGCATCACTATTAGCAAAATGCTCCAATGCCATGCGCCCAGCCCACGCAATAATAGAACCATTAGAAGCTTCAAGACTTCCATAGTTACGTGTATAGGCGATTTCAAGTTGTTCTACAAAACCGTCGATGAGTAGCTCAGTGGGGTTAAACATTGCTTATCACTATCCATTTTTAGCTTAATATAGCACAGTGCTATGGGATTTCTGATGACTAATTAGCAAATTTCAATTTGAAAACAGTCACCTATTGATACTATTTGGCAGTCTGTGCATCTTGCCAAAAGGTTCTATTTGCCTGTTGTGCAGAAGCCAATTCATCTTTGGTTTTCTGCAATTCATTCATACATTTTTCATTCATACTGCGCCATTGATTTTGGAACACTTCCGTAATTGAAGAAGGCACAGTTGTAGATTGGCTTACACGTAAAGTTTCAATTTGTTGCTCGAATTGTTGTTTTTGCACATCTAATTGATTCTCTTTATATGCAATCTCTTGATAATACTGAGCTTCTTTCACCTTCAAATCATTCAATTTTGCTTTCACTTCAGTAAATTGTTTTTGCAATTCCACATAATTCTGTTGTTTTTCAGTTAACTGTTTTTCTGCTTTTTGCGCCAAGGTCTGTGTTTTATACAATGTTTCTTGTAAATCACCAAATTGGCTATCATAGTCATGCTGCAAATCGGTTTGACTGGTGACCGTTAACTGCATTTGCTCTTGTAAACGCTCAATTAATTGGCTTGACGCTTCAGCTTGCTGCAACATCACCGTAATTTGTCCATCATAATGTTGTTGCAACTCATCTTTTTCTTGCAAGGCAGTTTTTAATTCCGTTTCTAAAGCTTGTTGCTTCTGTTCACCTTCGCTTAGAACTGCTTTTAACTGCTCAACTTGTTGATGTAATTTAGTGGCTTGATCACTGATTTCATTAGATTGAGTTAACAATTTTTCATGTTCTTGTTGCAACTGCGCTTGATACTGCTGTAATTTAGCTTGGGCGATGTCTGACTCCGCTCGCAATGCTTCAAGTTTTTGTTTAGCTTTGGTTAATTGCTCAACTTGTTTTTGTAAATCCTGTTCTGATTGCTGGCTACCCACTAACTTAATTTGCAAATTACCCACTTGCTGCTGTGCTTGCTGTAAAGTAGATTGAGTTTTACTTAAATGCGACAACTGATTTTCTTGTAATGATTTTGCTTGTTTTAATATCGATTTTTTAGTTAACTTCGTTTTGACCAAAGCATCTTCTAAACTACGAATTTTCTGGGCATATTGTGCAATTTTATGTTCAGCCTGCTGCAAATTTTGCTCCACTTCATCTAATTGCAATGTTTTCTGTTCAACCGCTAATTGCGATTTTTGTTTATGCGACTCTAAGTCAACAATTGTCGCATCAGTCTCATCCATGCGCTGCGTATAGCCCAACTGTGCAGACTGCATTGCTGCAACCTGTTTTTCATGTTTATCTTGCAAAGCCAGATGCACACGCTGCAACTCTTGATGCTGTTGAATTAATTGATTATTTTCTTGTTTTAATTCAATTTGTAAATCATCTAACTGAGCATGTAAATCTTGTTTTTCCTGATTCAATACAAGCTGCATATTGTTATGCTTTTCTTGCAATTGTTGATAATCTGCCTGTAAATCATCAAAATTCAACGCTAATTTTTGTTTTTGAGCTAAGCTAATTTCATGTTTTTCTTGAATATCATCGAATTCAGTTAATATTTTATTAAATTGAGTTTCTGCATTTTCCAACTCTTGGCGCATC
>JAYQWJ020000155.1:0-3798 GCA_035829175.2 Candidatus Albibeggiatoa psychrophila | reverse complement strand
TATATAGATTAATCGAAAAATTAAATTCATAAGCAATTGTTTTTAAATTAAAAGTCATGTTATTCAATTTGTTAGAACGTGATTAATTCTTTACAAATTCTGGGTAGGCTTCCATTCCGCATTCACTCAAATCTAAGCCTTCATACTCTTCTTCTTCAGAAACCCGTAAGCCTAAAAGCGCATTAATTGAAAACCAAGTCAATAAACTGGTTATAAAAACCCAACTAAAAATAACTACAATACCAATAATTTGAGCTTTAAAGCTGCTGTTTGGATTGGTTAATGGTACGGCTAATAAGCCCCAAATACCAACAACCCCATGTACTGAAATTGCACCAACAGGATCATCTAAACGAAATTTATCTAAACTCAAAATGGCAAACACAACTAAGATACCACCGACACCCCCAATCATCGTAGCAAGTACAGGTGATGGCGTAGAAGGTTCTGCGGTAATCGCAACTAAGCCCGCTAATGCACCATTTAAAATCATGGTTAAATCAGCTTTACCAAACAAAAAACGGGACATAATTGTTGCCGCCACCAGTCCACCTGTTGCCGCCATATTGGTATTGACAAAAATCATCGCAACTGTATTGGCATCAACCACAGTCGATACTATGAATTGTGAGCCTGCATTAAATCCAAACCAACCAAACCATAATATAAATGTACCCAATGTTGCAAGCGGTAAATTAGCTCCCGGAATGGCATTGATATGTCCATTAGCACTAAATTTGTGCAAACGAGAACCCAATAACATGACACCTGTTAACGCGGCGGTTGCACCTGCTAAATGTACAACTCCTGAGCCTGCAAAATCAGTAAAACCCAAACTGTTTAAAAAGCCACCACCCCATTTCCAATAACCTTGAATCGGGTAAATCAGGCTGGTCATCACAACGGCGAATGAGATGAATGACCATAATTTCATGCGTTCAGCCACAGCACCTGATACGACAGACATTGCGGTTGCGACGAAAACAACTTGAAAGAAAAAATCAGCAGCTCTGGGATAATTTGCTTCACCTGCATTGACCGCGGCCAGTGAATAGTCATTATCGACAGTCATAGACATTGCGCTAAATAAAGCGTTGATAGAGGGGAAAATACCGCCTTCAGGTGAGCCGTACATGAGGTCGTAACCAACAAGCATATACATAATGCACGCAACTGCATATAAGGTGAGATTTTTTGTGAGGATTTCAATTGTATTTTTAGAACGTACTAAGCCTGCTTCTAGCATCGAAAAACCCAACGCCATCAGCATGACTAGCGCACCCGATATCAGCAGGTAAAAAGTATTTAAGGCGTAACTTGTTTCCATGAATCTCTCCTAAACGATGTACACTTCGGATGTCTTTAATCATTTACTTAGGAAACAGCTACAACCTTAAAATTTAATGGTCAATCTTGTAAAATAGGAAATTTTAAAGTGCTTCATTATCTGTTTCGCCAGTACGAATTCGTACCACTTTTTCTAAATCAGCCACGAAAATTTTGCCATCACCAATTTTTCCAGTATTAGCAGCTTTACTAATTGCTTCAATAGCATGGTCAACCAGTTCAGCACTTACAGCGGCTTCAATTTTAATTTTAGGTAAAAAATCAACGACATATTCAGCACCACGATATAATTCTGTGTGGCCTTTTTGACGACCAAAGCCTTTCACTTCAGTCACAGTAATGCCTTGAATACCAACTTCTGATAATGCTTCGCGGACATCATCAAGTTTAAACGGTTTGATAACGGCTGTTACCATTTTCATATATAAGGTCTCCTAAACGATGTTTTTGTTAAGAGCGCGATATTTTTAACTTTACACTGGGTGTTTAGGACTGCCAGTTTTTGAACGACTAGCAGCCTTAAGTTATATATCAATCGCAAATTGACTAAAAAATTTTAGATAATGTAGCCACGTTCTTGATGTAACGCCATATCTAAACCAGTTTGCTCTTGTTCTTCGTCGACACGTAAGCCCATGATTAGGCTAATCACACCCAAGATAATAGCACTGACGACACCGCTATAAACAATAGTCACAATAACACTTTTAGCTTGAACCATCACTTGTTGGCTAATTGTTGTAATGTCACCGCCGAAGCCTGCGCCGCCGAACTGTTCAGCACAAAATACGCCAGTCAAAATCGCACCAACGATACCGCCCATTGCGTGGACACCAAATACGTCTAACGAATCATCATAACCAAATAATTGTTTGATATTGGTTGCAGTAAAGAAGCATATAACGCCTGAAGCTAAGCCAATTGCTAATGCACCCATTGGGCCTACTGAACCTGATGCTGGTGTAATTGCGACTAAGCCTGCGACTGCACCTGATGCAATACCTAATACGCTAGGTTTTTTGTGGATTGCCCATTCACTGAACATCCAAGCTAATGCTGCTGTTGCGGTTGCAATTTGAGTTACAGCCATCGCCATACCCGCTGTACCGTCAGCAGCCAATTCACTACCAGCATTAAAGCCGAACCAACCTACCCATAACATAGATGCACCAAGAACAGTATAAGTTAAGTTGTGTGGAGGCATTGCTGTGGTTGGATAACCTTTACGTTTGCCTAACATGATGGCTGCAACAAGACCTGCGATACCTGCATTGATGTGTACAACCGTACCACCAGCAAAATCTAATACGCCGTCGCCACTGAGCCAGCCACCGCCCCATACCCAATGACAGACAGGTGCATAAACGAGAGTGCCCCATAACGCCATAAAGACTAACATTGAAGAGAATTTCATCCGTTCAGCAAATGCGCCAACAATCAAAGCTGGTGTGATAATCACAAATGTCATTTGGAAAGTCATAAAGACTGATTCTGGAATTGAGCCTGTCATGGCATCAACGGTGACACCCGCTAAAAACATTTTGTCCAAACCGCCAATGAAAAAGTTCATATCTCCGCCGTCAGTAAAAGCAAGACTATATAAACCAATTGTCCATAACACAGACATTAAAGAAGTAATTGCAAAACATTGCATTAAGACAGAAAGTACGTTTTTACTACGAACCATACCTGCATAGAACAAAGACAAACCGGGAATAGTCATAAATAAAACTAGGGCGGTCGCGGTTAGCATCCATGCGGTATCGCCTGAGTTTAACTCATCAGCGAAGGCTAATGAGGGCATTAATGTTAGCAGTAGTGCCGTGAGTTTAGTTAAGTACATGGTTTAGTTTCTCCTATTTTAAAGTGCGTCTTTACCAGTTTCGCCAGTACGAATTCGCATCACTTGTTCTATAGCGTAGACAAAAATTTTACCGTCACCGATTTTGCCAGTATTGGCAGCTTTACTAATTGCTTCAATAACTTGTTCTAAAATTTCTTCTGAAACAGCAGCTTCTATTTTAATTTTAGGTAGGAAGTCAACCACGTATTCAGCACCACGATATAATTCTGTGTGGCCTTTTTGACGACCAAAGCCTTTCACTTCTGTTACGGTAATCCCTTGCACCCCGATTTCAGATAATGCTTCACGCACATCATCGAGTTTGAAAGGTTTGATAACGGCAGCAACCATTTTCATAAGATTGACTCCTAACCTCTAAGTAGTGGTGTTTAAAAAATTATTTTGATACAACCAATTCGATATGGTCTTGGGGATATAACAATAAGCGTGCCATTGATATTTTTTGTTTATTTACAATAGGATGACTTTGAAAACTTAATACAAAGGGCTATTTTTGGGCAAATCATGCACTGTGGTGTAGCGAAAAATTTGAGGACGCACTCAGATAGTGCAATACATAGCTTGGTTTTTGAATATATTAGAAAAGC
>JAYQWJ020000154.1:0-8590 GCA_035829175.2 Candidatus Albibeggiatoa psychrophila | reverse complement strand
TAAAGCATATATTATCATAAATAAGCATAAATTTGTATTAGCTGTAACTTACCCTGAGATTTTAATTCAATAACAATCTCAGGGCTTTTTTAGTGATTCCCAAAGAATTTAGGAATGAACAGATTTAATCAAAAATATAATTACATGCCAATGGTTTTTGCTTTTTCAATTAAGTTTTCAGCCATTTTGATGCTTGCAACGTCAATCAAACGACCGTCTAAACTGACCGCGCCTTTACCTTCTTTTGCAGCTTGCGCCATCGCTTCTAAAATACGTTTAGCATGAGTCACTTCTTTTTCTGATGGGCTGAAGACCTCATTTGCTAAATCGATTTGTGAAGGATGAATTGCCCATTTGCCTTCATAACCTAAAATTGCTGCACGTTTTGCCGCTGCAACATACGCATCAGGATCACTGAAATCACCGAAAGGCCCATCAATTGGACGTAAACCATAAGCACGACATGCAACCACCATACGCGCTTGTGCAAAATGCCACATATCATTCCAATGGAAATCACGCGGGCTACCATCTTCATTTTTATCAGTTAAAACACCATATTCAGGATGTGCGCCACCGATAACCGTTGTTCTGGCGCGAGTTGATGCCGCATAATCCGCTACGCCAAAACTCATCGCTTCTAAACGTTTGCTTGATTGGGCAATCGCTTCAACATTCGCCATGCCTAACGCGGTTTCAATTAATACTTCAAAACCCAATTTTTTCTCACGTTTTTTTGCAATTTCAATTTGAGAAACTAAAGTGTCTAAAGTATAAACGTCAGCAGGCACACCGACTTTAGGAATCAATAACATATCTAAACGTGGGCAATTTTCAACCACATCAATCACGTCTTTGTACATGTATTGGGTGTCTAAACCGTTAATCCGCACCAACATGGTTTTATCGCCCCAATCAATATCATTGAGTGCTTCAACCACATTTTTACGCGCGGTTTCTTTTTCATCAGGTGCAATCGAATCTTCTAAATCTAAGAAAATACAATCCACATTTGATTGAGCTGCTTTCTCAAAAAACGCAGGGTTTGTACCGGGGACGGCTAATTCTGAACGGTGTAAACGTGGCGTTGCCTGTTCGATAATCGTTGCACTCATTTGTTACTTCCCTTTTTGTGTTTAATTGATGCGGTTAGATATAAATAGTATGAAAAAATGATTTATCAATGCCTGCAAATACGCAATATTGTGCATAAATCGCAAGCGGTTATACTATCATATTTAATGGATTTATCTTATAGTTGCTATCCATGATATTCAAGATTGTTCAATCCTATGCCTATTCATGTAATTTGTTTTGATTTAGATAATACTTTATGGCCTGTTGATTCTGTGATTCGTCATGCAGAAAATGCGTTGCGTCAATGGCTTCTGCGTTATTATCCGCGCATTCCCAAAAAATTCACGATTACTGATATGCAGGTAATGCGACAAAAATTATTGCGTGAACAGCCTGAACTGTATGCTGATTTGCATGAATTACGGCGTTTAAATATCAAACAAGTGGTGAATGCGGTGGGTTATGATGAGTCAATGATTGAGCCTGCTATTGAGATTTTTGATAAAGCTCGACACAAAGTAAAACCTTATCATGATGTGATTCCTGCCTTAGAACGTTTGTATCAAAATTATACATTATGTGCGTTGACCAATGGCACAGCCGATGTAAAACGGATTAATATATTGTCACGTTTTTTTACCATATCGCTCCGAGCGGGTGATGTTGGGCACGCAAAACCCCATCCCGCCTTATTTGAAACCGTGTGTCAACAATGTGAAGTTGAACCAAATCAAGTGTTACACATTGGTGATTGCGTTGAAGCTGACGTGCTTGGTGCATTGGAAGCGGGAATGCACGCTATTTGGATGAATCGTAAAAAACAAGTATGGGAAGCTGAACATCAACCTCATGCAATTATTCACTCTTTGGAAGAACTGGACAAAGTGCTGCAACAAGGCTTTTAATATTCTTGTCATCTCTTTAATTAATAATGGAAATAATAGAAATCCTACCGAGCTTGAGCATCTTTGCCAACCTATGATTAATTTTCTCGCAAGCCTGTATTTTTTAATCTTGCTGCGACAGATAAGTGGGAATAATTCGTTTAACCAGCAATTGATGCAAAAACTGTAATTCGGGATAGGTTTCACTGACTTGTGCGATGTAATTCAAAGTATCAGGAATATGCTGAAAATAATGATCTTTGCCATCCCGATGATATAAACGCGCAAAAATGCCACTGGCTTTGAGATGACGTTGAATGCCCATTAAATCAAACCAACGTTTAAATTGTGCAAACTTCACGTTAGCGTCTAACAATTTATGTTCCATCGCTAAATGATAATAATCAGCCAACCAAGCTTCAACTCGTGCAGCAGTCCAAACTTGATAACAATCACGTAATAAAGAGACTAAATCATAAGTTATTGCCCCTTTAACCGCATCTTGAAAATCTAAAATCGCAGGATTATTCGTCTCCACAACCATTAAATTACGCGAATGGTAATCACGATGCACAAAAACTTGAGGTTGAGATAAAGCAGACTGTTTGAGCAGTTCAAAATTGGCAAATAATTGTTGTTGCTCATTGGCATTTAATTCGATGTTTAAATGTTTTGCCATCAACCAATCCGTAAACAAATGTAATTCTTGATTGAGTAAAGCATCGTCATAAAGTGGCAGACTATCAGCATTAATAATTTGAATTTTAACTAAAGCTTGAAACGCATCATGATAAAGGCTATCAGCTTGCTCAGTTTGTAGCGCGTCCCAATATAACTGTGAGCCAAAATCGGTAAGTAATAAAAAACCTTGTGCCGTGTCTTGGGCAATAATTTCAGGCGCATTTAAACCCGCTTGGCGCAATAAATTTGCAACGTTAATGAAGGAATGGCAGTCTTCTTTGTCAGGTGGCGCATCCATCACTACAAAAGATTGTCCTTGTTTGTCATTAATCTGAAAATAACGCCGAAAACTCGCATCATTTGTTAATGGTTGAGGGGTAGGATTTTCAAGTTGCAAGGTAGACTTTAGCCAAGTATTTAGTAAATTCAATCTATTAGACATTGTGTTTTTGCCGTAATTTATTATCAAAGGCCTATCATAATATAAAAATCGTTTGACATAATAGTACCTGATGATTATACTTGGTATTAAGTCAGATAAGTAACATAGTTGTTTTACTATAAGATGTTATAAATAAATTGATTACTTAGGACTGCCGCTCGTTTAAAAGGCTATAAATCTTAAGCTCTTAGACGAAAATAACTATAACCATACAACTAAAATTTATTAGCACTCTTATCTGATGAGTGCTAGAATAAATGCCTAAATTCTAGGAGAAAGGACACCATGAGAGCACCATCATCTGCTTTAAGTTTAAATGCCAGTATGTCTGTTCCCGGACAAAGCATTGAAAATTATGCGCAAGCAATTAAAGCAATTCCGTTGTTAACCGTAGAGCAAGAAAGAGCATTAGCGGTTAATTTGCGAGAAACTGAAGATTTAGAAGCTGCACGCCAATTAGTTATGTCGCATTTACGTTTTGTCATGCACATTGCAAATGGTTATCGTGGTTATGGTTTGCCACAAGCTGATTTAATCCAAGAAGGTAATATTGGTTTAATGAAGGCGGTTAAGCGTTTCGATCCTACAGTAGGTGTCCGTCTGGTCTCATTTGCAGTGCATTGGATTCGTGCTGAAATTCATGAATATATTTTGCGTAATTGGCGGATTGTCAAAGTAGCAACAACCAAAGCTCAACGTAAATTATTCTTTAACTTGCGCAGTTCTAAAAAGCGTTTAGGTTGGTTAAATCAAAAAGAAGTTGAAATCGTGGCGCGTGATTTGGGTGTTATGCCTAAAGATGTGCTTGAAATGGAAACTCGCTTAAGCGCACAAGATACGCCATTTGATGCACCAACCGATGATGAAGAATCAGAAATTCTAGCACCGTCTGGTTATTTAGAAGATCACCGTTTCGACCCTGCAAAATTAAGCGAAAGTCGTGAATGGTCAGCCCATGGCAATGGTCAATTGTATTCTGCTTTAGAAAAGTTAGACCCGCGTAGCCAGGATATTTTACGCAAACGTTGGTTGAATGATGATGGTAAAGCGACCTTACAAGAATTAGCTGAAGAATATAGTGTTTCAGCAGAACGTATTCGTCAAATTGAAAGCAATGCGATGAAGAAATTACGCAAAAATATTTCCTTAACCATTTAGAATAAGTATTCTCTTAATAAGGTTTTTCTCCTTAGTATTTTTTGTCCTTATCTTGTTTCAAGCTAGGGGCATTTTTTATTTTGTATCCTTGTTTCCATCCGAAATGTAGAATTGAATGGAAATGAGAGAATTCGATAACATATTGTATAAAGAAAGAAATCTTGTAGAACGCTTATTTCAAAAGATAAAGCACTACCGTCGGGTTGCTACGAGATACGAACGTTCTGTAACCCATTATTATTCCTTACTTTATTTGGTTTCTTCGGTTATTTGGCTTCAGTGATTGAGAACGCCCTCTAAGCCCACTGATGATATATTTCAATCAATCCTGCCAATAATCTTGAATCAGACAATTAACAAAAACAATGCTAGACTAAAAGCTCTGTTTAAAAAATAGTGGAATTAAAAAATGAAACTAAAAATTATTATTCACGAAGCAGAAGAGGGTGGTTTTTGGGCAGAAGTACCAGCGATAGAAGGCTGTGTGACGCAAGGTGAAACATTTGAAGAGCTATTAGCCAACTTATATGAAGCAATTGAAGGTTGTTTATCAGTTGATTTGCAAAATATACAAATAGCCTCAAATGATAAAGTTATGGAGATTGCAGTTTGAAAGCTGTCAGTGGTAAAAAATTCTGCAAACTCTTAGAACAAAAAGGCTGGGAACTCGCACGAATAAATGGCAGTCATTACATTTACACAAAAATAGAATATACCGCGCGTATTTCCATTCCTGTTCATGGTAATACATCCTTAAAACTAGGTTTGCAAAAACATCTAATGAAAATTGCAAATATCACCGAAGCTGAATTATAAGTGCATTAAGCACTGAATCCCACCAACGAAGTATTTCAATCAATCCTGCCAACAATCTTGATTCATACAATTAACAAAAACAGTGCTATAGTTGCCTCATAAACCTTAATCAGGATACAAAAACATGAATGGAAATGAGCAGAAATTTTAAACGCAGCCAGCCGCTTTTTGATATAATTCATTAATCTAAAACATCAGAACCTAAAATAGTCTTTCTTGTATATAAAGTCAGTTATTTTAGTTCTATTGCGTTTTTTTAGTTTCAATTAAAAATCGCAAATCAAAAATCGAAAATCCTATGAGCCAAACGTTAACGATTACTCAGCCAGATGATTGGCATTTACATGTTCGTGATGGAGCAGCCATGCACTCGGTTGTACCTGCAACGGCACGCTGTTTTGCACGCGCGATTATCATGCCCAATCTTAAACCTCCTGTTACTACTGTTGAACAAGCTGAACAGTATAGACAACGTATTTTAAGCACTTTGCCGAGTGATACAAAATTTAATCCTTTGATGGTATTGTATTTAACTGATAAAACCACGGTTGAGGAAATCCAAAAACTAAAAGACAGTGAACATGTTTATGCTGTTAAATATTATCCTGCGGGTGCAACGACAAATTCAGATGCAGGAGTAAGCGATTTACGCAATGTGTGGTCGGTATTGGAAAAAATGCAACAGCTTGAAATTCCCTTACTTATTCACGGAGAAGTGACGGTCAGTAGCGTAGATATTTTTGACCGCGAACGGTGTTTTATCGAATATGTGTTAGACCCGATTTTAACGGATTTTCCTGAATTACGGATTGTGATGGAGCATATTACCACTCTGGAAGCGGTTGAATATGTTACAGAAATGTCACATAATTTGGCGGCGACAATCACAGTACATCACTTATTGATGAATCGGAATGCAATTTTTCAGGGCGGCATTAATCCACATCATTATTGTTTGCCTGTATTAAAACGTGAGCTGCATCGAGAAGCTTTAGTTAGAGCTGCAACCAGTGGTAATCCTAAATTTTTCTTAGGAACAGATAGTGCGCCTCACCCACGTCATGCCAAAGAATCTGCTTGTGGTTGTGCTGGTATGTATACTGCGCCTGCTGCCATTGAATTATACGCAGAAGTATTTGAAAATGCGGGAGAATTGAGTAAATTGGAAGGTTTTGCAAGTTATCATGGTGCAAGCTTTTACAAATTATCACCTAATACGCAAACCATTACCTTACGCAAAGCAACTTGGACAATGCCAGATTCTTTTGAGCTTGGTGAAGACAACATCATTCCATTACGTGCAGGCAGTGAGATTTCATGGCAGCTAGTGTAAATGATTCGTTCGATGCTTCTTATTATTCTGGGGTTTATCATTGTAGGTCATAGCGATGCTGAGCCTATTCAACGGCTATTTACCACGCCAGAACAACGGTATGCCTTAGAACAAGAACGCTTGAAACCTGCACCCAGCAAAGAAGAAGTTGAAAGTTTTGAATTGCCAGAACCACCTAAATACATTGTTTTCAATGGTATTGCTCGTAAAGATAATGGCGATATTATGATTTGGATCAATGGCAGTAATAAGCTTAATTTTAAAAAACAGAGCTATTATATTGAATTGAATGAGGCAGAAGATTCTATTTTTGTGGTGTTAAAACAGCGTAATAACTTACGAATTGCCTTACAACCGGGGGAAGTGCTGGAAACTCAAAGTGAAAGAATATTTGAAGCTTATGAGAATGATAAATGGCGCGCCCGAGACGATTCGAACGTCCGACCTTTGGCTCCGGAGGCCAACGCTCTATCCAACTGAGCTACGGGCGCACTTAAACTAAACGAGCATTTTATTGCCTTTTCGGTGAAATGTCAAAAATACCTATTCAATTTTAGTTATTTATACGTGTTAAAGTCGACACTCAATATCAGTACGCAAAGGACGATGACTTATATTTTTGTTCGTGATTCTACTTTCGATGAAAAATACGCTGTTTTTTATGCTGTGGACATTTTCTAAAATTTATCATTGGCAAAAATTCCATTTATCCCACATAGATACCCTATTAAATTATCAAATAAAGCTAGACACTCGATTTTATTGTTGTTAGAATGCCGCGCTTAAACTGCTTATTTACAAGGATGTTGATGAGTGGTTTAACCGATGATGGAGAGGTGTCCGAGCGGCTGAAGGAGCACGCCTGGAAAGCGTGTATACGGTTAACCGTATCGAGGGTTCGAATCCCTCTCTCTCCGCCAGCAATAATGGTAACTCGTGCTGGTCCCCTCGCATTGCTATATCGCAAATCCCGTCAGGTCCGGAAGGAAGCAGCGGTAGTGATGGATGCAAGTGCCGAGGTGTGGCTGGTACAGGTTGCCGCCCACCATTGAAAATATCAGGCTATGTCTTATCAAGTTTTAGCACGGAAATGGCGGCCTCGTAACTTCCCCGAGATGGTTGGACAAATGCACGTCCGACAGGCTCTCACCAATGCACTGGAAAATCAACGTTTACACCATGCCTATTTGTTTACAGGTACACGCGGTGTAGGTAAGACTACGATTGCACGCATTTTTTCAAAATCATTAAATTGCGAATCCAAAGGGATTACTGCTTATCCTTGTGGTGAATGTGCTGCGTGTCAGGAAATTGATGGCGGTCGATTTATTGATTTAATTGAAGTGGATGCAGCGTCACGCACTAAAGTTGAAGACACTCGCGAGATTTTGGAAAATGTCCAATACGCGCCGACTCGTGGACGATTTAAAGTTTATCTGATTGATGAAGTTCACATGTTGTCTAGCAGTAGTTTTAATGCGCTGTTGAAGACTTTAGAAGAACCGCCTGAACATGTCAAATTCTTACTTGCTACAACCGATCCCCAGCGTTTACCCCCTACGATTTTATCGCGTTGTTTACAATTTAATTTAAAACGCATTCCGTTAGAGCAAATTGACTCGCATCTCGCTTATATTTTGCAGCAAGAGCAAATTGCGTTTGAACCGCCTGCTTTGCAATTATTGGCGCAGGCTGCTGATGGTAGTTTGCGTGATGCACTGAGTTTGCTTGACCAAGCGATTGCTTATGGGGGTGGTGGTTTATCTTTAGCTGATGTTAGTGTGATGCTGGGCACGTTAGACCAAAATGTTGTGCTCAATTTGTTGAATGCCTTGGCTGCGCAAAATGCGGTAGCGTTATTAAAACAAGTTGCTCAGTTGGCGGAACAAAACCCTGATTTTAGTGCGATATTGGCTGATATGTTGTCATTTTTACAAAAAATCGCATTGACTCAGGCTGTGCCAAATAGTTTAGATTTACAACAAAATCATGCTAGTGAAATTCAGGCGTTAGCGCAACAATTAAACCCTGAAGACGTACAGTTATTTTATCAAATTGCCTTGTTAGGTCGTCGAGATTTGCCATTGTCACCAGAGCCACGCGGTGGTTTTGAAATGATTTTATTGCGTATTTTGGCATTTAGACCTTTGAAAGCAGGACAGCAAGTTAAATTACCTGAGCAAACTCAACCAATTTCAC
>JAYQWJ020000153.1:0-13358 GCA_035829175.2 Candidatus Albibeggiatoa psychrophila | reverse complement strand
TAATTATCAACCAATCTTGTTCATGGCAATAAAAAGAAGGAATAAGCTGCTAAGCTATTGAATATAAAGATAATTGGCATTTAAAAAATCAAATTTTCAGGTCATTCCGATTGTGCATCCAATAGTTGTTGGCAAACCTTTTGTGCTTGTCGCCAGCGATAATTTTTTGTCAATTCGTGCCATTGAATATCCCCTTTGCCGCGTAAACGAATCAATCGCGCTTGAGACACGGGTGCTAAACTTAAATCTTGACACTGTTCAATCACTTGTAAAACCGCAGGACGATTATTGCAAATCAATACCATATCGCAGCCAGACTGTAGCGAGTGATGCACCCGTGTTGACATATCGCCGATAACGGTCGCGCCTTCCATGCTCAAATCATCGCTAAATATCACACCTTGAAAACGTAAATGTTGGCGTAATACGGTTTGCATCCAATATTGAGAAAATCCTGCGGGCTGATTATCAACTTGGTTATAAATGACGTGTGCGGGCATAATCGCGCTTAAACCTGATTGAATCAAACGCTTAAATGGATATAAATCAGTTTGAATTTCTTTAAGTGAACGGTAATCAATCGGTATTTCATGATGCGAATCCGCTGCGACAGAACCATGTCCCGGAAAATGTTTGCCTACCGAACCCATGCCTGCTTTTTTCAAACCTTTAATCAATGCTTGCGCCAATGTCACCACGATTTGTGGGTCTGAATGAAAGGCTCTATCGCCAATTACATTGCTGAGACTGTTGCCAAAATCATCTAAAACATTAATATCTAAAACAGGGGTAAAACTGAAATCCACGCCTGCGGCACGTAATTCAATCGCCAACAACCAGCCTATTTGTTCTGTCCATTCAGTGGCTTGTCTGGGCGCAGATTCATAGTGTTTGCCTAATTGTGCCATTGCGGGTAACGCGCTGAATTGTTCACGAAAACGCTGCACTCGACCGCCTTCATGGTCTACGGAAATTAATAATGGTGGTTGACGAATTTGAGCGATTTGGCGAGTGAGTTCAATCAGTTGTTGCGGAGATTCATAATTACGGGAAAATAAAATAATGCCACCGACCAAAGGATGTTTTAATAATTTTTGTTCTTCGGCTGTGAGCGTGAGACCTTCAAGGTCTATCATTAAAGGGCCAAGTGTCATGCTGTTTTACCTGTAGGGCTGTTTAAAAAGCCAGAATTCATGGTTCTAACCCAAAATATAAAATTAATCATATTCAAATAACAGAACGGCTTGTCCTGAATAAAATGATTGTTCTTATAAAAATTAACAGCCCTAAAATGTGTTTTAAACTTAAATATCGCGCAATAATTCGTTTAAACCCACTTTTCCACGGGTTTTCTCGTCAACTTGTTTCACAATCACTGCACAATATAAGCTGTATTTGCCATCATCAGAAGGTAGATTTCCAGACACCACAACAGAACCCGGTGGGATTACGCCATAAGTCACTTCTTCTGTTGCACGGTTATAAATACGGGTACTTTGACCAATATAAACCCCCATTGAAATCACTGAGCCTTCGCCAACAATCACGCCTTCAACAACTTCAGAACGTGCGCCAATAAAGCAATTGTCTTCAATAATCGTAGGAGAGGCTTGTAATGGTTCTAATACGCCACCGATACCGACACCACCAGAAAGATGCACGTTTTTACCAATTTGCGCACATGAACCGACAGTCGCCCATGTATCCACCATTGTACCGCTATCAACATACGCGCCGATATTGACGTAAGAAGGCATTAATACTACACCCGGTGCAATATAAGAGCCTTTACGTGCGGCTGCGGGAGGGACAACTCGAACCCCTTGGTCAGCAAATTCGCGTGTACTCATATCAGAGAATTTTGAAGCCACTTTATCGTAGTAATTAGTGAAACCGCCTTTGATAAAATCGTTATCAGTAATTTTGAATGAAAGTAAAACCGCTTTTTTCAACCATTCATTCACAACCCATTTATCTTGTTTTTTCTGAGCAACCCGTAATGCGCCTTGGTCAAGTAAATCTAAGGTTTCTTGCACCGCTTCTCTAATTTCAACACTGACCCGACGCGGGGTTAAATCTGCCCGATTATCAAAAGCTTGTTCAATAATTTGTTGTAAGTCACTCATTATTCTCTCCAATGGCTTAAATTTTCTCGCAAAAAGCAGCATAGGATACTTGATTAAGACAAAATACTAAAGTAAGAGTCGATGTAGGAAATTTGGGAGTCAGATAGTTATACACCTGTTAGACGCATGTCCTGTCCTGAGTAAAAGAAGTTATGTCTAAAAATCAACTATCATCAAGTGCGGTCATATTTTGTAAATGGCTTAAATCGCCCCAGCTTTCTAATGTCCAATGACCTTTATGATGGGAAAAAACATTGAGGCTGGTATTCAACAATACAAAATTACGCGGCGTACCCAACGGCACACCCACCACATTTTTAAACAAACAAGTCAATACACCACCATGGGTGACGATTAAAATTTTTCCTTGTTTATGTTGAGCGACTAAGCGATTAAAACAACTCATGCAGCGTTGACAAAACTTCACCAAACTTTCGCCTTCGGGAATGACATAATCAGGCTTATAATTCAAATATTGTTTTGCTTGTTCTGGAAATTTCTCCGCCAATTCTTTACGTGTATGACCTTGAAAAATTCCTAAATGGCGTTCTCGCAACTGCGGATCTAAAGTGATTGAACAATGCTTTTCCGACGCAACGTTTTCAGCCGTAACCCGAGTTCGCGTCAAATCACTGGCATAAATTGCATCAAAATCATGATGTTTTAAATTCTCGCCTAATGCCTTAGATTGGGCAATGCCTTTAGGTGTGAGCTGACTATCTAAATGTCCTTGTAAACGTCCTTCTTTATTCCATGCCGTTTCCCCATGACGGACGACAAATACTTGAGTTGGTTTCATAAGATTTAACAACATTGTTCATAAAGTGCCGATAGCATAGACATCTTGTATTATATTGTCCACCTGAACCACAGACTACAACGCATTGTCGCCATTAAGTTAAGCTCGCAAGAATGCAAATTTATCCAAAAAATTAAGATAAAAGAATATATTTTTAAAATGGCATGTTATCTGCTCTCTCGGATTTTAGGGTATTCATCAACGACGCGATAATGAAAAAGCTGCTAGGAGATAACTTAAATCATACTTTTCCAATTCATTTTTGGGAATATGACAGCGTGTTTATTATTTGTATCGCCGCCATCTTATTAATTTCCAGCCATTGGTTACAGCCGATTGAACAATGGTTTTTACAACAACACATCGTGCAATTAGCAAAACCTGCTCATCCTGAATTAGTCATTATTGCAATGGACAGCAAAACCCAAACGGCATTGCAAGAATATCCCATTAGCCGCAATTACTATGCTGAATTGATTAAAAAAATGTCGCCTGATGCTAAAATCATCGGTATGCACTTAGACTTATCACAGCCACAACTCAACCCTATCCAAGCCCCAATTGACGCTTTAGTGACATATTATCAGCAGTCAAAACTTCCTGAATTACCAGAACATTTAAAACAGCTACAACACATCATTTCCGATAGCCAACACGTTCGAGCACGCTTAGCGACCGATCAAGCGATTTTATTTCAATTACAACAGTTTTATAAAAATAGCTTTGAACCCAAACAAACCTTAAATGAATTATTGCAATTACAAGATAGATTAAGCAGTTTAAGTTATGAACTCAATGCTGACGCGCGTTTAAGCGAAGTGTTAGCGCAATCGAATAATATTATATTAGCAAAATATAAAAATAAACCCTTACTGTCTATTTTTAGCCAATATGGACATAAAATCGCAATTTTAGATAAAATGCACACTAATCAATTGGCGCGAATGATATTGCAGCAAATTAAATATCAAAATACGATTCCTGCACAGATAATACCTGTCAGTGATGTTAAATTGCATGTCGATAGTTTGATTGATGTTTTGCGGGGTGAAATCAAACCTGAAACTTATCAAAATAAAATCATCTTAATTGGTGAAACGGTTGGGATTCATGCAAATGAAGTATTGGAAACGGGTTATTTTTTAAATAGCTTATTAAATCAACAATATTTACAACGTCATCAATGGACGAATTATTTAGAAATGTTTTTGTTTTTTAGTAGCTTTTTTTACTTATTAGTATTGAAACCGCGTTTAAAACATAAATTATTGGCGACAAGTGGGTGGATATTGGGATTATGGCTGCTATATGTCAGTTTATTTTATTATGGTTGGATGTTAACGATCGTATTGCCAATATTATTAGTAACAATGAGTTATGTTGTATTGAGCTTAAAACGTCTTATAGAAACTTATCAAGATGCGGTGCGTTTACATCCAGAAGCCGTGGAAAGCAATCGTTTACTGGGTTTGGCATTCCAAGGACAAGGTCATTTAGATTTGGCGTTTGAAAAATTTCGTTTATGTCCACCTGATGAGGCAATTTTAGGTTTGTTGTATAATTTGGCATTAGATTATGAATTAAAACAACAAATAAGACGTGCAATTACGGTTTATCGTTATATTTTAGGGCAAAACCTGACATTTCGAGATGCACAACAACGTTTAGAGCGTTTACAACGTTTTAGCTTGCCAAAATTATCGCTGAGCCATTTATCACAAACCACGCTAGATAATAGTACCCAAAAACCCAATGTTGGGCGTTATCAAATCGAACGTCAGCTTGGTAAGGGTGCAATGGGCGTAGTATATTTGGGTCGAGATACAAAGCTTGACCGTTTGGTTGCGATTAAAACTTTGCCTTTGTTTCAAGAATTCGATACAGATGATTTACAAGAAGCGGTTATTCGGTTTTTCCGTGAGGCAAATGCTGCGGGACGTTTGCAACATAATGACATTATCCAAATTTATGATGCGGGTGGTGAACAAGATTTAGCTTATATTGCGATGGAATTTTTTAAAGGCGGCAATTTAACCCCTTATTCTCGCAAAGAAAATCTTTTATCTATCAATATAGTATTGGATATTATTAGTCGAATGGCAGGGGCTTTAGACTATGCGCATCGGCATCAAGTGATACATCGTGATATTAAACCTGCTAATATTATGTACAATCCTGCGACAAATCAGATTAAAATAACCGATTTTGGGATTGCGCGAATTACTGATACGCATAAAACAAAAACGGGTGTTATTTTGGGTACGCCTTCTTACATGTCGCCTGAGCAGTTGGCAGGTAAAAAAATTGATGGTCGTACCGATTTATTTTCACTAGGAATTATGTTATATCAACTGCTGACAGGAACATTACCGTTTCAGGCAGATTCAATGGCAAGTTTGATGTTTAAAATTGCTAATGAGTCACACCCAGATATAATCCAAATACGTGCGGACATTCCTATTCATTTAAAACACATCATTGACACTGCTTTAGAAAAAAATCCGCAAAAACGGTTTCAGACTGGAATGCAGTTTGCTCAAGCGTTGCGTGATTGTAGTGATGAGGCTGAATATGCGCCTAGAAATAAGTTATCTTTCTGATACAGGCTTGGTTCGAGACCATAATGAAGATTATCTTAGCTGCGATGAAACACTGGGTTTGGTGGTTCTGGCTGATGGCATGGGAGGCTATCAAGCAGGCGAAGTTGCCAGTGAAATTGCGGTACAAACTGTCATGTCAAATTTGACAGAAATTGCCGAATCTGCGACAGAAGACAATGATAATCCGCTCGGAACACATACGAGTTTGCAATTAGATCAAGCGATTGTGAAAGCCAATAAATCTATTATTAAGGCGGCTGAAGAACAACCCAAAAAATATCAAGGCATGGGCACAACGATTGTTGCGGCTTTATTTCATGATAATACAGCGTTTATTGCGCATGTAGGGGACTCGCGTTTGTATCGATTGCGGCATCGTGAATTTAAGGTATTAACTAAAGATCATTCGGTGTTACAAGACTTGATTGATTGTGGTTATTATACCCAAGAGCAAGCACGACATTCTCCCAACCGTAACTTAGTCACTCGTGCTTTAGGTGTGAGTAAAATGGTTAATGTCGATGTGCAAGAGCAGTTTGTGCTTGCCAATGATATTTATTTATTATGTTCTGATGGCTTGAATGACATGCTTGAAGATATTGAAATTTATAATATTTTAGCTGATTGTCAACATGATTTATCTTTGGCTGCTCGGAACTTAGTCAATGCGGCAAATAATAAAGGTGGCGATGATAATATTTCTGTGATTTTGGTGAAAGTGTTAGTTGAAGACTTGAATCAAGATAAGAATTGGTGGCAGAAATTAGTTAATTTTCGATTTTAGCAATATTTCAAACCGCTTTTTTCAGTATGAGTCATTAAGAACGATCTATATTAATTATAACTTAGCCTAAATCCTGAGTTGTAATTAAATAGATGATTTTCTATCACCGATTGTGCTATCTTTTTCATGCCGCAAAAAGCCTTCTTTCTCAAAGCAATATTTTAAGTGTAATTTAAGCTTCATTTCATATAATCCGCCGTATGATGACAAAAACGATAAGCTCATAATTTATTTATCCAAACCGAATAACTAAAACTTTTCCCTAATAAGCACCTTAAAATTAGTGGTAGTCAGCGTACAGTCCACTGTCTTTCTCAATGCAAGTTCATTATGACCAATATTCGAGAAAAAAGTGGCTTAAATTTAGCCATATTTACAGGACAAAAATCTTTACAAAAAAACCTGTTGATGTTGATTAAAAGGTCTTTCAATTCAATCAAGAGCATCAATCATGCACCCAGCAAAAATCAACTCAAAACAATATTTGCATTCCAGCCGTCTGCAAATTATTTTATACGAATTTTTCACCAATACAGCACACTTTCCCATTGCCAGTATTTTATTAGAATGGTTGTCTGAAGGGAATGTCATATTAACTGAGGTAAGTTTTTACAGCTTATTTATAGCGTGTATAGTACAGGCTTATTTCCTCGGAAATTGGAAGTTTCAATCTCGTCCTCATCCGTTTTTGGGTAATCTCATCGCACCGACTATTTATACCGCAGTTGAAATTTTAGAAGCAGGTAATCTAGAATTTTTTACCGTTTCACATCATAATGCTTACTGGATTTTTGCATTTAGTATTGGTTTATTGCAATATTTAAAATTACGCTCCAAATCAACACCTTTTGTATTAAATATTTTAGAAAATGTGATTCGAGTCAATATTTTATTGGTGATGTATTGGATATTTGAAATTTCTTATGATCCTAATCTACTCACTTGGACACAATTTTTAGCCGATGAAGCGCATCTTTTTCTTATTTTAACTATTAATTTTATTGGTATATTAATTGGTATCGCCAACTATCAATCAGAAACCTATCTCGCATTATTACAATCCACCAGCAATCAATTACGGCTTTATTCAGAATGGGCATTAGGCAAGCGCGTATTAGAACAGGCAATGGATGATGTGTCTACGTTGGCTTTAAATCGGCAAGAACGGATTATTTTGTTTATGGATATTCGTGGATTTACCCAATGGAGTGAGACTCAAGCACCTGAAAAAGTAGTGAATATGCTGAATGAATATTATGAAACCTCAGAACAATGCTGGATAAATAGTGATATTATTAAAGTCAAATTTACCGCTGATGAGATTATGATTGTTTTCCCTAAAACTAAGGAAGCCATTACGACGGGATTTCAATTAAAGCAACAAGCGCATATATTATTATCTCAATATGGCTTGTCGGCGGGTATTGGCATTCATGGCGGGCTGTTGGTTGAAGGCTTGGTTGGCGGTAATACAATTAAAATGTTTGATGTGATTGGCGACACGGTGAATACAGCAAAACGTCTATGTGATAATGCGCTGGGAGAAAGTATTTTAATCTCTGAATATATTTATGAGTTATTTCCTAAGCTTAAGGTTTCTAATCAGCAACAAATCAAGGTGAAAGGCAAAGCAGATTATCTGAAAGTTTACAGTATTATTTCTTCTTAATGCAGCATAATTATTTACCATTTATCATTAAATAAAAAATATTTATGGCTAAAGAAGTCTAAGTCATTAAAGGAGTGCAAGATTTATCTTGCCCGTGAGATTAATTCATATCAGCAGGCGGATATTCTGCAAAATAATGTTTAATTCCTTGCAACAAGGCTTGGGCTAATTGTTTTTGATAAACAGGATCATTTAATTTACGTTCTTCACTGAGAGTTGATAAAAAGGCCATTTCAACCAATACCGATGGAATATCTGGGGAACGTAAAACCATAAATGCTGCGCGTTGCAATTTCTTAAAATGCACTCTCCCGATTTTTCCTAATGATTTCAATATCTTTTGCCCAACCAATGCACTGGCTTCAAGTGTGCCTTCCTGAGATAAATCCAATAAAACCGATGCAAGCAAATCATCTTTATCACTCAAACTCACCCCGCCAATTAAATCTGCTGAATTTTCTTTTTGCGCCAACCATTTTGCCGCCTCACTACTTGCTCCACTTTGGGATAGCATATAAACCGATGAACCATAAGCGGTTTGGTCATCTGGTAAGGCATCCGCATGCAGTGAAATAAATAAATCAGCTTGATATTCTCGAGCGATTTCAATCCGTTGGCGCAATTTCAAATATTTATCATTGCTACGAGTCAGTATTGCTTTATAACCCGGTTGTTGATTGATTAAATGTGCAAGTTTTTTCCCAACCGCAAGCACGACGTGTTTTTCTTTAGTATTTTGCTTTCCTGTCGCACCGGGGTCAATGCCACCATGACCGGGGTCAACTGCAATAACAATTTCATTTTTATTCAATAATTTAGCTTGAGGCAGTGATTTAATTTCAGGTTTAATAATCGGCTTGGGATTGGATTTTGGAATGATGGATTGTTTTGGCGTTGTTTTATCTAAAATCGCAATATCTAATAATAAACGATGTCCACCATGTTGGTCTGGAGCAACAAGATAACTGGTTGTACGAACAGGCGTTTTTAAATCAAAAACAATGCGTAAATCTTGCTTGTTACGTTTGGCATAACGAATTTTTTGTAAAATAGGCTGTTGCGCAGGAATATTGTCTATTTTGTGAATAATCTGGGTTTTCTTTAAATCTAATACCAAGCGATAAGGGTTGGAAAGCGTGAAAATATTATAGCTAGCAGGGGTTGATAAATCTAATATCACTCGGGTTGTTTGTGTATTTTGCTGCCAAAAGCGGATATTGTTTAAGTCTATGCTATGAACTGCGAAGGAATAAAACAAAATCAGTAGTCCAAATAATAACCGCATTAGGTACTCCATCAGTACAATTCAATATTTTAAAAGACAGGAAATAACGAGGCTTTTTGCTCTAGCTTCATTTAAAAATTACAATGCACTTTGCAAGGCTTTTCGGATTAATTCTTCACTGCTATTTGCCCCTTCTTTTTGCACTTTATTCACCAAACGACTGGCTTCTTGTGGCTTGTAACCCAAAGCAATTAAAGCTCCAATCGCATCATCAGCAGGGCTAGGAATGCCTTCGGTTAAAACACCTGTCGACGATGATGAATCTGTATTTTTGGCATTGATTTCAGAATAAATACTCAATCGGTCACGCATTTCAATAATTAAACGTTCCGCAGTTTTTTTGCCCACACCGGGAATTCGAGTTAATTTACTCACTTCTTCCTGATTCACACATTGAACAAATGTCGCCATGTCCATTGCAGATAAAATACTCAGTGCTAATTTAGGTCCAACACCATTGACTTTAATTAGGGTGCGAAATAATTTGCGCTCATTTTCGCTACTAAATCCAAATAAAATGTGTGCATCGTCTCGAATCGAAAGATGGGTATATAGCTGCGCGGTGCTGCCTATTTCATTTAAATTGTAAAAAGTAGACATTGGGGCTTCGATTTCATAACCCACGCCATTGACATCTAATAATAAATAAGGTGGTTTTTTTTCAAGGACTTCACCACGTAGTCGACCAATCATGTTGTTTGTTCTCGATATTTTAAGCTATAAAATAGGCAGATAAATTGCATAATATTCATTACAGAAAATGATTTTCTAAAAAATTAATTTAGCAGTGTGTGTGTAGCCCTCGTTCGTTCATCGTGATTGGGGCTTTTTTTATGGCTTTTAAATCTTATTGCCAGACAGGTTTTTTCTCAAACTCAAATTAAACAATACAGAGAATTTTAATTGTATTTTGTTCGGGAATATTTTGATAAACAATACAGTGATTCCCAATAATCGTTTTGCTATACGCGCCAGCTAAATCGCCAACTAATTCAATACAATCAGATGGAGTTGGATTTGAGGCTAAGAAAGCAATCGTTTGCTCTAATTCCGAGCTGAATTTTTGTTTAATAAATTGTTGTTTGTCTTGCAAGGCTTCAGCAGTGTAAACAATGGCGCAACTCATGGCTTATCATCCTGACAATTTTCTAAACCAGTTTGTAAACCGCGCTGAATTTGTGCCTTAATGTCTGGATTAGCTGATAAATTTAAGCTTTGCTGAATCACCCACCAATCGCGTTCTGAAATTAATACCGCATTTTTAGTTTTACCTTGAATCACAATCGGTTCATGAGTGGTATTGACTTCATCTACAAGACGATACAGGTTTTGATGTACTTTATTAATCGGTTGAATTTTTGTCATGATGGCTATTTAAATCGGGAAGTGTTTTTAATATTTTGCTAGAAAATACGGTAACTGCAAATGTATTATAGAGAACTTCTTACAAAATGTTAGATTATTTGTGTTGTAACAAGCATAATAAATAACGATAACAAGCTGCTAGCGTTATTTATTAATATTGAAAATTATAATTCGCAGCGTTGTAACACTAATTGGGTCGCGTTACTTGGCAGCCAATCGTTAATTAAATTAGGGTAACTTTCACGTCCACTTACGACAAAGCTATTACCTCTACTACGTTTTTTGTCGCATAAGCTACGCAACAGTTTGTCTGCTTGTAAGAAATCACCTGTTAAAATCAATACGCTTTCATCTGTATCACCATCGGGAGAATGTACCGTGACAACACCATCAATTCCCAATTGAGATGAGGCACTGATTGCTTGTTCAAGCGGTTGGTTGGTTAAATTGTAAATACTGGTTGTTATAATATTGATATTACCACCTGGCCCGCCGTAGGCTTGAGCGAGAATTTTACCACCTTCAAGCACGGTAAATTCAGCATCTAAATTGATATTGCCGCCGCCACCAACACCACTTTGAATACTGGTTGTCATTTCACTATTACCACTAATGTACACATAGTTCGGCATTGAAACATAAATATTTCCGCCATCGGCAAAAGTTGCATTTGTTGTAATATAACTCGCGTCATACATTTCTAAATTATCTTTGGTAATCAATATATTAATATCGCCTGTGTTGCCACTATTGGCACTGGCTGCACCAATATAAGCTTGATTGCGCATTGTTATATCACCCGCAATAATATTGACATTACCACCTAAACCACGATTAAACGTTGAGGCATCAATAATCGCTAAATCATCTAAAAATAGTTGATTGCCGACGGTTAATAAAATATTGCCTGCATTGCCGCCAACACTGGCAGAGCTTGCAGCGGATAATATGCCTGAGTCAGTTTGGGCACTAATGCCTGTGATTTTTGCGTTTTGATTAATATTGATTGAAATATTGCCTGCATTGCCAGCACCATTGGTATTTGTAGTTAAAAAGCTACCATTTGCAAATAACAACTCATTGGCTTGAATCACAATATTGCCACCATTACCTGCATTGTCATCTTTGGATGTTGTTGCAGAACTCATAAAATTACCAATACCTGCACTGCTTTCTTGTTCAAGCGTTAGTTTTTCTATCAGATTAATATTGATATTGCCACCTTGTCCAGAAGCATAACTGTTCGCGGTGATATTTGCGCCATCATTCAAGGTTAAATTATTGGCATTGATTGAAATATTACCTCCGTCTCCTATCTCTGATTTAATGACAAAACCTTCCTTATCAGAACCTGAATTAACAGAAATACTACTTCCATTACCAATATTGCTGTATCCATTTAAAGTGACATCATTTTGTGCAATGAGATTAATATCGCCAGCATGACCTGCATCAAGCGTAGAAGATTGAATTATTGAACCATCTTGAATTTGAATATTTGTTGCATTAATCTCAATTGTTCCCCCGTCGCCTGTAGCACCCAAACTGGTTGCTGTTGAAATTCGGCTACTTGCAAATTTTATAGGAACGGTCGTTGTTGCTGAACCCGCTGCTAATATCACATTGTTTTCAGCTTTGATAATAATATCACCACCTTGAGATTGCCCCGTATTTTCAGATACGATGGTTGCACCCTGCATTACAAGGTCTTGTGCTTGAATATTAATGAGACCATTTTCTATTGTAGTGCTGCTATTAGCTGTTGAATTTGTTAAGGTACTGTCTCGTAAAGTAAACGAATTTGCTCTAATATAAATACTTCCTGCCGTTGTATCGCTTAAACCTGTATTTGCAGTAATAGAAGAATTATTAATTGTCATATTATCTAATAAGTCACTAGACAAGGAACTTGCTTCTAAACTTAACTCGCCGCTTGAACCAATGCTTGTTAATAAAATTTGACCAGCAGCAGCAAATAATACGGCATTATCAATATTCAAGTTGCCACCGACCAAACTCAATTGTTCAGCTCTGGGCAAAACAAGCTTCGCGCCAGCAATATCAATTTTTCCAATATCATTATCTAAAAAGCCATACGCGCTTGGTGCAGCGGTTGATAATATCGTATTTTGTTGGGGAGAATTGTAGAAAACACTATCATCTGCAAAACGAATTAAATCCGCTGTCGTAGTATAAAAAGAGCCTTGTAAATCCAAGCTTGCACCTTTGCTAAATACAACACCTGCGGGATTCATTAAATACAAATCGGCATTGGGTATTGCGTTACGAATTAAGCCATCAATCGTTGAGACTTGACCGCCTGTTACGCGGCTGAAAATATTTTGAATAGTTGCATCGCCTGAGAATGTTGCGGACTCGCCTGTTGCCAGTGAGAATTGTTCAAAACTATGAAATAAATGAGTCCCTTGCAGTGTTCCCAAGTCTTGCGTAATTGCATAGTCAGAACCCGATAACGAGACTTGTGCGCCTAAACTACCATCGGTAATGACTTCGGCTTGAGCAGAAATACTCAGCAGCAGCCAAAGTAGTAATATCAATTTTTTCATAAATGTGCCCTGTAAATTTGCTTTGAATTGATTACCAATCAGTTTAGATTAAAACTTGCAGGGTTGAAACCAACAGCAGTGTAAAAGAATTCGCTCAATTGCTGTTTGGTTTTGAATATGTAGGATTATCAAAGCTAATGAGTTGGAATATTTAACATATTAG
>JAYQWJ020000152.1:0-3772 GCA_035829175.2 Candidatus Albibeggiatoa psychrophila | reverse complement strand
CAGCAGATTTTAAATATTTTTCAGATATTCAAATTGAGAATTGGTTTATTGAATATAGGGTATGGAATGGCGGTTTAGTGTTCTGTACTATGAAATTCATAAAAACTGTCTGCACCATTGTTTATGAAGAAACGTCATTAATTTGAGTCAATATTTAGAGTTGCTAAAAGCGGTTGTCTTAAATTATGATACTCATCACACTCATGACTTGATTCACCAGAGTCAATATTATTTTCGATAAGTCTAACCATAAGAATAGGCAGTTTTATGACTCCACAAAATGAAAAAAATACTTTAATTCAAGATGTTGCAAACAAAGGGCGTGGCGTTTTTGCTAAACATGATTTTAAACAAGGTGATTTAGTTATTGTAGGTAAGCGCATTGATTTAATAGATGAACGTACTATGACTTCATTGCAAGTAACGCCAGATAAACACGCTGAACTTGATGAGCCTGCTCGTGTTACGAATCACTCTTGCGATCCTAACCTAGGCATTAAAAGTAATGAATTAGGAGGTTATAACTTTTATGCGTTACAAAATATTACTCAGGGTACTGAGTTAACTTGGGATTATAATACTACCGAATATCATTCTATTGCTGTACCAGAATGTCACTGTGGTTCAACCAACTGTCGTGGTAAAACCCCTGGGTTTGTTGCAATTGAAGATGAACTTAGAACACGTTATGGTGAATACATTGCTGATTATCTTAAGGGATCAGCATAGTGACCACGTCTATAGCATCATTGTTTGTCAATACTGACCGCTATAGCTTAACAGCGGAAGCAGGGCAGGCATTACAAGCTGAATTTGCTAAGCAACGTTGTGTGAAGTTACAAAATTTCTATCAAGGTACAGCATTAGAATTATTACAACAGGAAGTTGAACGTTTAGCAGAAAAGGCCATACGTCGTAATTTTCAAATGACTGAAACCCATGAAACCCCACGTCGCTTAAGTACGCTAAATGGGGAAGTCATTGACCAATATTCAACCCTTGTGCCTCGTCTTTATCAAGACCCAAAGGTGCTCACTTTTTTATCTGCCATTGTGGGTGAACAATTACATAATGTGACAGACCCCGGTGAAAATTATGTACTCAATATTCTTGAACAACAACAAGATACACATGGTGCACATATTGATACCTATGCTTATACACTGATTACGGTCATAAAAACGCCAGAGCAAGGAGCAGGTGGTTGTTTAGAGCTTGTGCCTAATAGTGATGACCCACTGGCATTTGATAAATATCCCGAGAAAATTATCAGTCTTTGTGCAAGTCCGGGAGATTGTATTTTGTTAGCTGCCAATAGCTCGGTTCATCGAGTTACGCCACTGATAAAACCTGCTAGACGAGTGGTGATTGCTTCTGCTTTATCTAATGGGCACACCTTGGGGCAAGTATCATATTCAAGTGAAAAATTGTATGGAAATACGATACCTACTTAGTTGACTATTCACATTAAAAAACGAAGTAAATAATATCTATCCCTTATGGAGTGCAAAACTCGCTTTGCTCATGCAGAATGAATATCGCACTCCTGAGCTATTCTATAGTTGTTCTACTTTAAAATGATACAGGACTGGCAGTTCTCAGTTTTAAAGCCATTTTATATTTCAAGTATTTCAGGACTGCCAGTCCTCACACTCAAAACAAAATTAACTATATTTCTGAATAGTCAACAATATTTAAAATAGGAATGCTCATGCTACTTTTCGGCCTTGAAATACTGGCAGGTACTTATATTGCTACAGAACTCTATCACCAGTTGCAAAAAAAAGAGATATTAATAAAAAATGATGATCAGCATGACATCGTAAAATGTCAAAATACAACCGCACTTTCTAAACATACGACACAAGACTCAGAAGTTGACCAATATTTAAAGATTAGTTCTATCTCTGTTGGCTTATTTGTTGTTGGCTATTTTATTCCCCCCGTTAAACTTTTAGCGATAGTCGCTGCTAGCTATGCCACTGTACCCATTTTAGATAACGCACGCCAATCTATTGTAAATACTGAATTAAAAAATGATTTATTGATTGCTATTGTCAGTACAGGCTGTTTTGCTTTAGGACAGTTTGGCACAGCAGGTCTAGCCGCTTGGTTTTATCATTTGGGCGATAAAATGGTTGAAAAAACCCAAAATCACTCGGAAGAAGAGCTTTCCTTAATATTTGGGCAACAGCCTAAACAGGTGTGGTTATTAAAAGATAAAGTTGAAATTGAAGTGTCGCTGGAAGTAGTGCAAGTTAACGATATTATTGTAGTGCATACGGGCAGTGCAATCCCCATTGATGGTGTCATTGTTAAAGGGACATCAACCATTGACCAGCATGTATTAACAGGAGAGTCCATGCCTGTTGAACGAGGTGTGGGTGAGCTGGTTTTTGCCTCAACCTTGGTATTAAGTGGAGAAATATGGGTTAAGGTTGAACACACGGGCAAAGACACGAATATTGCAAAAATTAGTCAGATATTAGCAGATTCGGTTGAATTTAAAACAGGTTTACAAACCCGTGCTGAACAATGGGCTGATAATGCAGCAAAACCGTTATTAATAGTCGGCGGGGCATTTTTACCTATTGTGGGTGCGCCTGCGGCAATGACCATTTTATACAGCAGTCCCGGTAGTGATATTAAAGTCTTAGCTTCACTACAAACGTTAAAACATTTGTCATTAGCATATCAAAAAGGCATTTTAGTTAAAGATGGACGGGCTTTAGAAACATTACTAAAAGTGGATACGGTTTTATTCGACAAGACAGGCACGTTAACCTCTGACCAACCTGAAGTAACTGAACTTATCAGTTGTGCTGGTTTCACCGAAACTGAGGTACTACGTTATGCTGCTGCCACTGAACAGAAACTAGGCCACCCCATTGCCCGTGCCATCATAGACAAAGCCAATGCACTAGAATTATCATTACCAAAAATTGAAAATGCTCATTATCAAATGGGTTATGGACTGAGTGTTGAAATTGAACAACAGGTTGTTAAAGTGGGCAGCCAACGTTTTATGGTAATGGAGGATATTGAAATACCTGATATTATCCAGCAAATGCAAGCCCATTGTGATACAGAAGGTTACTCGTTGGTCATGTTAGCAGTTGATGAACAAATTAAAGGCGCATTGAAATTACAATCACAAATTCGTACTGAAGCGCAGCAAGTGATACATAGTTTAAGAGATTTAGGGATTGAACATATTGCTATTGTTTCTGGCGATAGACAGCAACCCACTGAGAAATTAGCCCATTTATTAGGCATGGATAATTATTACTATGATTGTTTGCCACAAGATAAATCGAAGCTGATTGAGGAATTGCAACAACAAGGTAAAACGATTTGTTTTGTTGGCGATGGGATTAATGATGCCATTGCAATGAAAACTGCTGATGTTTCAATTTCGATGTTAGGCGCGACCTCAATTGCCACTGATACCGCGCAAATAGTGTTAATGGATGCAGGTTTATCACATTTACCTTATTTATTTGAAATATCAAGGCAATTAGATAAAAAAATGAAGCAAACTCTATTGCTGTGTACAACTTATGGGGTCAGTAACTTCCTAGGTGCGGCTGTGTTTCATTTTACGATTTTGTATTCTTTTGTGATTGGAACAGTGGAATATACTGTTGGGGTCATGAATGCACGCAATGCGAAATTGGATTGATCACTTTTTCTAAGTTTTGCTTGCTGTATCCGATATAGCTCGCTACCAAACTCAGTTTGGTAGTGTATGTCCAAGAAGCTCTGCTTCAAG
>JAYQWJ020000151.1:0-3202 GCA_035829175.2 Candidatus Albibeggiatoa psychrophila | reverse complement strand
CCCCCAACCAGATTTAGCACGTTGAATCCAACGCTCTGCAAACGTATCACGGATTTGACCTTCCCATTCAGGATGTCCATTAGCATTGGCAATACGCTCATGCAATACGGAGTTTAAAGGCATTTGCGTATGCTCTGTTTCATAGCTATGATTATATAAACAGGAATGGGTCTATACAAGATGCAAGTTAATAATGATAGCAGTGTGGTAGTGCGTAATTATCAAACAATATATCGAACAACAGTAAAGGCGACACTAAACAGGCTTCGCCTGTTGCGCTTATATCTCTGCCCTGAAGGACAGTGTTTTGCGCCCTGTTGGATAAAATTTTGCCTGAGACTTGATAATAGGTCATTATTTATTGATAACTATGCAAGGGATTGAATATTCACATCATGAAGAAACTACTGCTCACGACGATGCTTGCTTACGTTGGGCTACAATTAATAGGCTGTACACCCGCATCACAAACCTTAAAACCTGTTGCGCAGCAAAATCAGCAAAACCTCGCAGAATTGGCTAATAATATTCGAGTGGTCTTAGAGCTGTATGAACCTTTACTTAAATCAAATGGCGAAGCTCTCATCAAGCAGCATATTGGTAAAACTCGCCAAGAAATGTTTGCAGTCACAGGTATCAACTTTTTTCCATCGCCCACTGATACTTGGGATTCTTTATTTAAGTTAATGCCTGACAACAGTCCTGAAAAATATCAACAGCGTTATCAATATATTAAAGCAGCATTGGATCGTGGCTTAAGTGTAGAAGATCGCAAGCAATTAAAACTTAAAGAAGGTTGGATTTTTACTGTTTTGGGAGATGCGACTTTCACACCGCAAAAAGCCCGTGAATTACTAGATGAAATGACGATTGCTCAACATAAAAAAAGTTTTTACAGCGATGCAGAAGCTCTGTTAACACCTTATGATCCTGTTTTAGAACTACGACGCAATGCAATCACGAATGCTAAAGCCTTATTAGGCGGTTTGAAAAAACAGGTTAATCAACAGCTTGCCACTGCCAGCATTCATGCCCAAGCGATTACCAATTTTGCTAAAACACGGACGGATTTACAGCAAACGATTAATACTGCGGTGGCAGATGTGGATGTTGCACAACTGGAATCCACTTTAGACCAATTAAGCAAAAAATATTTAGCCAATCCTTCTTACAAAGATGCAGCGATTGATTTGATGATAACGGGTGTACAAAACATGATTGAATCTCAATTTGCTGAGGAATAACGCACTGCCACTATTTGCTAAAGGCTGCTAAAGAAATAAAAACAATCTTGCCTTGCTTAAAATCATCGCGTCATTATTTGCTAAAATAGCTGCAATGATTCACAAATAATAGAAATGAGGGCTTATTTTGAAACTAATCGTTACGGGTGGAGCTGGGTTTATTGGCTCGGCGGTCATTCGCCATCTTATTAATAATACTGATTATGAAGTGCTTAATTTAGATAAATTGACTTATGCAGGTAATTTAGATTCGCTTGCCACGATTGAGCACAATCCTCGCTATCATTTCTCTCATGCAGATATTTGTGATGCGGAGGCGGTTAATCGTATATTTAATGAGTTTCAGCCTGATGCAATTATGCACCTTGCTGCGGAATCTCATGTTGACCGTTCCATTGATGGGCCTGCGGAATTCATCCACACTAATATTATCGGCACTTACACCTTGCTTGAAGCCTGCCGTCATTATTGGCAACAACTCGATGATGCGAAAAAGGTTCAATTCCGTTTTCATCATGTTTCTACGGACGAAGTTTATGGCAGTTTGGGCGAAACAGGTTTATTCACTGAAACCACGGCTTATCAACCCAATTCACCTTATTCAGCCAGCAAAGCTTCTTCTGATCACTTAGTTCGAGCGTGGCATCATACGTTTAAATTACCCGTTGTCACCACCAATTGTTCTAATAATTACGGCCCTTACCAATTCCCAGAAAAATTGATTCCATTAATGATTCTCAATGCTTTGGATGGTAAACCGTTACCGATTTATGGCAAAGGCGATAATGTCAGAGATTGGTTATATGTTGACGACCATGCTCGTGCGTTGCATTTGGTTTTGGAAAAAGGTCGAGTTGGCGAAACTTATAATATTGGTGGTCATAATGAAAAACAAAATATTGAGGTTGTAAAAACAGTGTGTCAAATTTTGGATGAATTGTGCCCAACGTCAAGCCACAAACCTCATCAACAATTACTCACTTATGTGAAAGATAGACCGGGGCATGATTTACGTTATGCGATTAATGCGGATAAAATTGATAATGAATTAGGCTGGAAACCACAAGAAACCTTTGAAACAGGCTTGCGCAAAACCGTCGAATGGTATTTAAATAATCGCCAATGGTGGTTAAGAGTGCGTGATGGCAGTTATCGTGGTGAACGTTTGGGCTTGGGCTGATTTTTCGTATAAACTAAATTTGTGACGATGCACCCACCACCGTGTCGTCACTCAAAGAGCGCACCCGCGTTCTAAAACAAGCTTTAAAGGCTAATTAACCATTTTCAAAAAACTGAATTAATATCAAAAATGAAAAAAAAACACATCCATCGTAGCCAATCTATAAAGAAACCCGTTCAGAATCAGGCTCTCGCAATTGCTCAACACTATCATGGTCAGGGCAAGTTATCTCAAGCTGCTCAAATTTATCAACAAATCCTAAAAGCAGAACCTGATAATCCAGAAGCACTGCATTTATTCGGGGTTTTATTCGCACAAACAGGCGATTTAAATCAAGCAGAATATTATATTCGTAAAGCAATCACCCTAAATTCAAAAAATGCTGACTATTACACCCATTTGGGCAATGTATTAAAAGAAATGGGACGTTTAGAATCCGCGATTAGTTATCATGAAAAAGCCTTAAAAATCGCGCCTAGAAATGCTGCAACTCATACCAATTTAGGCGTTTGTTTACAAGAATTAGAACAATTTGATTTAGCAATTGAACATTATGAAAAAGCCTTAAAGCTAGACCCTAAAAATCCTCAGAATTTAAATAACTTAGGCTCGGTATGGTGTGATAATGAAGATCATGAAAAATCAATTAAATATTATCGACGAGCGATTAAGTTTGATCCAAAATTTGCTGGAGCTTATGCAGGTTTAGGCAATGTATTACGCCGCGATGAACAAGCAGAAGAAGCATTGGAAGCCTGTAATAAAGCACTGACTCTTA
>JAYQWJ020000150.1:0-3702 GCA_035829175.2 Candidatus Albibeggiatoa psychrophila | reverse complement strand
AATAAAATCAATAACTTTCTTACAGAATACTTGTATTTGTAACTTATTGAAATATTTAACAATTCCAAAAAACTGTCCATAGTATTGTTAATTGGGAAATTTGATTTATCGTAGAGACAAGGCATGCCTTGTCTCTACCTTGATTGGGTTTAAGAACAACATAAATAAATATTGTTTCTACTTGGTTACTAATCCAATTATAATGCGAGTTAAGCGGCTCATTTGGTGGTTCAACAGTAGACAAAACCCGTCAAACAGGTCTATGCTAGTGAGCAAAGCAGGGTGCATTGATTCAACTTTACAACCTTCAAGCCTTTATAACTTCAAATATTTATAAAACTAGCAACCAAAAAATAACACAAGGGAGTATTTTCATGCGTGGTCAAGGCATTTTATTCAGTATCTTCACTATCTTATGTTTATGCGCTCAGCCTCTTTACGCGCTTAATGATGACGATGATATTGTGACCAAAACGGTTGTATTCCCAAATGGCGACCACTATAGCGGTGAATATGAGGGCAATGCAAGAACGGGTCGTGGTAAATATACTTGGGTTAATGGCGACACTTATGAAGGAGATTTTTTTGAAGGCAAACTAGATGGTTTTGGTAAGTACACTTGGGCTAATGGTGATATTTACGAAGGCTATTATTTAGGCAGCAAACGTGACGGTGAAGATAGCATTTATACATGGGCAAATGGCGACCGTTATGAAGGTGAATTTATTGAAGGAAAACGTGGCGATGGCAGAATCACTCGCAACTCAAGCCCTAAAACAGCCCCTGTTGCCAAAATTGAAACACCCAATCCCGTGGTTGTTGCTAAACCTACTGTCAAAAATACCCAACCCATTACGGCTAAACCTGTCAAAGCAATCATACCAACAGAATTAGACGGTGAATATGTTGTGACTTGGGCAAATGGCGACCGTTATGAAGGTGAGTATTTGCAAGGTCGTAGAACAGGTCGTGGTATTTATACGTGGATAAATCAAGATCGCTACGAAGGTGAATTTATCGATGGCAAACGTGATGGTTTTGGGATGTATGTTTGGACAAATGGCGACCGTTATGAAGGCACATATATAGAAAATAAACGTAACGATGAAAAAGGGCTTTACACTTGGGCAAATGGCAATCGTTATGAAGGTGGCTTTATTGAAAATAAAATTCAAGGTTATGGTCGACTCACTTGGATTGACGGTGAATATTACGCAGGAGAATTTGTCAATGGAGAACGTACAGGAACAGGCGTTTATGTCAATGCAGGGGGCGACCGCTATGAAGGTCAATTCAAAAGTGGTAGACGGATTGGTAAAGGCGTGTTAATTTCCATATTAGGCGACACCCAAGTGGTAGAGTACGACAATGGTAGACGCATTAAATAAATGGGTAATTTTATAACAAGCTGATATTGGCTGACTTTCCAGTATGGCAAACCGACCGCAAAAATAATGTATATTCGCTTACTGATTACTTTGCTTTGTGTTTTCAGTTTAAACTCAATTGCTGCACCAGAATCACAAGATGACGATGATGCTGCAAAAATGCGTTTATTGATGCACTTATCTTTAGAAGAATTATTTGAAGTCCCTATTATTATGGTGACAACAGCGTCTCGACGTGAAGAAAAAATCACTGAAACGCCCGCCAATATTATGGTTATCACCAAACAGCAAATTGAACAACGGCGGTATGTGAACCTAGCGGACTTACTGCAAGATTTACCCAGTGTTGATATTCAGCGTTTCAATGATTCTAATAGTTATCACTCCATTCATTTCCGTGGTCATGAAAAATTCCTTATATTACAAGATGGTATCCGCATAGATTCGCCAACAGGTGATATTGTTCCCATCGCTGATAATTTCCCCTTATACCAAGCCAAACGAGTTGAAATTGTCTACGGACCGGGTGCTGCTTTATATTATGGTGCTGATGGATTTACAGGGATTATTAATATCATCACCGAAGATGCAAATAATATTGATGGTTTCAATGTAACAGCTTCATTAGGTACGGATGGTTATCGTTATTCTAGTTTATTAACAGGCAAACAAGTCACAGATAAATTGCGGGTAACGGCGGGTGGACATTTTCAAGCCGATGCTAATACCAGTTTGGCGGCTCAATATCCAGATTCTTATGCAATAGGCGATTTAAGAAATTTAGCAGGTGATGTTGTGATTCCTGCCAATCAACGCGAGAGTTATATGGCTTCGCAACGCAGCTATAGTTTATTCGCGAAGATGAATATTCAAGATAATTTGATTTTAGGATTTAATCGTTCTTTTTTCCGCCATTTGACCAATGTTGCAGAAAAGCCTAACACGACTATTTATGATGGTAGCTCTTTTAGGACAACCCAAATTGATACACTTTACAGCCAATTCTTATTTGACCTTGATGATAAACTTTCATCTGAAACCTTACTTTACTATTCAAATTATGAATTAGATTCCGAGTCAAAATATCGCAATATCTTTAGTAACTACAATGATGCGTATAAATATGCTAGTGGCAGAAAATTGAGTGCAGAACAACTATTTGTATATGATTACAGTCCTGAACATACGATTGTTAGTGGTCTTGTATTTGAAGATTTACGCTCTATCCCTGAAACCTCAGATTTGCCCCGACGTTTTGATACGAATAAACCTTTATATGCGCAAAATTTATATTACAACGCTACAAATAATGATTTGGCTATCAATATAGATGATATTAAATACAGCAATTCCGCAATTTATGTACAAGCGCATTCAAGCTGGAATGAGAAAATTTCAACCATTATGGGTTTACGCTATGACTATAGTTCCCGTTATGACTCAACGATTAATCCACGTTTTGGTTTAGTGTATAAATGGAGTGATACAACCAATATTAAATTCTTTTACGGTGAATCATCACGCAGTCCCTATCCGACTGAAGGCTTATCGCATTTTGGCTCATTTTCAGGGCAACGTAACGAACAAGATGAATATCTAAGCTATTTTTATCATGTGCCGAATGACAACCTAGATACTGAGAAAGCCCGAAATTACGAGTTTAGTATTATTCAGAAGCCAAACAATGCGTTGGAATCCATCATCAATGTGTATCGTATGGACGTTGAAGATTATATTATGAGTTATGCTGATGAAACGCCGACCCAATTTTTACCCGGAGCTTATTTGTTAAGTACAGAAAAAAATGGCAATGTTGGCACAGCGCATTATTACGGTTTAGATTGGAATGTCTCTTATAAGACGGAAGTGATGGATGATTACAAATTAGATATATGGGGAAATTATAGTTTATCTAATAGTTACATTAGTTTACCTGATGGTTCTAATTTTAAAGCCCCTTATTTGCCACGGCATAAACTTAAAGTAGGCGCGACGTTCAGTTATTTAAACAAATGGTTTTTAACCCCTAAATTGTATTTAGTGGAACGTACTAAGTTATTTAGATTTGATAAGACGGGTAGACAAACAGACAGCCCCGGTTATGTAGTCGCAAATTTACATGGCGGCTATAAAATCAATGAGCAACTCTCTACATCTGTTGATATTTATAATGTATTCAACACCCATTATTATCATGCAGGTGGTTCAAATTTAGGCACTTCTTTTGATGAACAACCCCAACCTTTGCGCACGTTTATTTTTTCAGTAAAATATTTATTCTAGGCAATTAATTACTGTTAAGTCTTTGTTCTGT
>JAYQWJ020000149.1:0-2626 GCA_035829175.2 Candidatus Albibeggiatoa psychrophila | reverse complement strand
AATAAGGAAAAGTTGACTCCTTACATAAAAAATCTTGCCGTACAACTATAAATTATAAAAAACAATTAAGAGGTAAACCAAACTCATACTTTATATAGCTAATCCACTGTATTTGATGAGCGTTATTTATCTAATTTTGAGCCACTCAAATCGAAAGTATAAAAATGAGAAAAAAAATCATCTATAGCTTGTTTAGTTGTTTACTGTCTATTTCTAGCTGTTTTGCGAGTGATGAAGGAGAGCGCAAACTGATTAATGAATTGCGTCAACTAGACTTGTCTGAACTGCTGGATATTATTGTATTAGATGATGTATTTGATATTTTTGATGCGCTGGCTGAAATACAAAAAGTATCAGTTGCCACCGGTAAAGCCCAAGATATTGCGCATGTACCTGCTGTCACTAGCATTATTACTGCTCAAGACATTGAAGCCATGGGCGCAACCCATTTAGATCAAGTATTGGAAACTGTTCCCGGACTGCATGTTGGACATAATACTTTAACCAATAGTTCATCCTATTTTATTCGGGGTATTTACTCAATTCAGAATCCTCAAACCATGTTACTGATTAATGGTATCCAGCTAAAAAGTTTATTTGGAGGTGAAAAACAACGTGTTTGGAGTCAAGTTTCATTAAATCAAATTGATAGAATTGAAGTTATGCGCGGCCCGGGTTCAGCACTGTATGGTGCAGATGCGTTCGCAGGGGTGATTAATATCATTACGAAAACGGCTTTGGATATCAATGGCACGGAAGTTGGTTTGAGAATAGGTAGTTTTGATACTTATGAAACATGGGTGCAACATGGTAAACGTTATGCTGATATTGATGTTGCGTTGATGTTGAATTACTATAAAACCCAAGGACATAACGAAATTTTACAAGCTGACGGGCAAACCTATTATGATGAAATACATGGCACTCAAGCGTCCTTAGCCCCTTCTGATATGCCTTTGCAGCGGGAAATGATAGAAGCGCGTGTTGATGTAGGTTATGAGCCAAACTATTCAAATCACTTGCGTTTACGCTTAGGCTATCAAGGACAATTTGATGTTGGTACGGGTGCAGGTGTTAATCAAACACTTGATAAATGGGGATTTTATGATGCTGAAACATTAAATATAGACTTAAGCCACACTTTAACCCCTGAAAAACTGGATGATTTTGAATTTATCAGCCGCGCAAGCTTTAGAGATTCTTATTACCATGCCAATGAACAGCGGGTTGCTCCTGCTGGATTTAACGGAATTTATCCTAAAGGACGCGTGGGCATTCCCTATTTAGCGCAAACCAATACTTCTTTGGATTTTATCGCCGCATATTATGGCTTAACTTCGCATCAACTTCAGGTCGGTACAGGTTATTTTTATGGTGATGTGGATGAAATTGGGCAATTTATGAATTTCGGCCCCGGTCGCGATGGGAAACCCATTCCTGTTAATACGCCAACCTATATTGATTTATCAGATTCGCCTTTCACTTTTATATCTGAAAAGGCTCGCAGTAGTTGGTATACGTTTATTCAAGATACATGGGCAATTACAGATAAATTATCACTCACATCAGGTTTGCGTTATGACCGTTACAATGATGTTGGTTCGACTGTCAATCCGCGTCTAGCATTTGTATGGCAAACATCGGAACGTTTGACGACTAAGTTATTATATGGTGAAGCTTTTCGTGCGCCGATTTTTTCAGAAATTTATATTTCCAGTCCTTTATTGCTAGGCAATCCAAATTTAAAACCCGAAAAAATTAGAACTTTGGAGCTGGCATTTAGCTATTATTTACAGAAAAATTTGTATTTGGGCGCAAACATTTACACATATCGAATGAGTGATGGTATTCAAACTTATTACGATCCTGAAGCACAGCTAAAAAAAGAACCTACGATTTTAAATACTGGAAGTTATAAAGGGAATGGCTTTGAGTTGGAAACCCGTTGGAAATTGAATGCTCGCATGAGTTTAATCGCTAATTACAGCTATCAGCAAAGCATTGATGAAACCGTGAATGCAGATGTAGGAATGCTTCCTAGCCAGACCGCTTATGTACGTTTTGATTGGTTAATGGCGCATAATTGGTATTTAGACACACAACTACACTGGATTGCAGACCAAAAACGGGCTTTTGCTGATTCACGTCCTGCAACAAATGATTATGCTACTTTAGATTTAACATTTCGGCGTAAAAAAATTGATGATAATCATTGGAATATGGCATTTGGCGTGAAAAATTTATTTAATAAAGGAATCAAAGAACCTACCGTTGGCGATAATCCTAGTGGTTTTACAAGTATTCCCTATGACCTTCCAATGGCAGGAAGACAATACTTTTTTGAATTACGTTATAATTTCTAATGTAAAAAAATGAGTTCGTGATGATATAAAATCTAGCGCAGGAATGCGAAACTGGTTTTGCAAATAGGCTTATCATTCATCAAAAAGCAGGGAATTCTCAAAAATAATACTTTACAGTAGATTATTAGAGCGCTTCTTTGTTGATAATAAATGATTGAGATTAAATAGGAACGAAGAAATCTTGAGCGGAAGGAATAGTTTAAATGAACTGCAAACCTTTGATTAAGGACTTACAGCTCAAACTTATTTTAGCTACTAAAATC
>JAYQWJ020000148.1:0-3613 GCA_035829175.2 Candidatus Albibeggiatoa psychrophila | reverse complement strand
GCCGTTTACGCAGAGTTGAAATGAGAGCGTGAAGGCGAGCGAATATTTTTTATTGGCGCGTAACACTTGATGAGATTTATATTAATTAATAATTAATTTTTTATTTCTCATTTTTTAAGATAGAATATAAAAAATATATAAAAAATGTCCGTATAGTATATTATAAAGTAGAAACCAATAATTTGGATAACTGTGGAGATACCACGATGGTTTATTTCAAAATAATTTCGCCAGTAATATGTGAAAATAGCTTTATAAAAAAACATGTTAATAATTTAATATTATTATCTTTGTATGTGCTAATGTCAGGCTTCAATTGTAATGCCTTTGCTAACGATTATTCAATAGAGGACAGACATTTCTATCCTAGATATTCAGATAAAGAGTCATTAGGTAAATTTCTTTTTTTCGATAAAATACTTAGTGGCAATAAAAATATTTCCTGTGCAACATGTCATCACCCATTAACAGGTACAGGAGATGGCTTTTCATTATCTGTTGGAGAAGGTGGAACAGGGTTAGGTAAAACCAGAGATACAGGACAAGGGACAGACACTATTGTAGAACGTGTACCGCGTAATGCACCGCCTTTATTTAACTTAGGCGCAAAAGAATTTAAAACTCTATTCCATGATGGAAGGGTGACAATTTCTTCAGAATATGAGAGTGGTTTCCTTTCTCCTGCTGGTAATGATTTGCCAAAAGGTCTTGATAATGTTTTAGCTGTGCAAGCCATGTTTCCAATTCAATCTACAACAGAAATGGCAGGACAGATGAGTGAAAATGCTATTGGACATGCTGCAACAGAAGGAAAGTTACAAGGCATTGATGGAGTATGGAAACAGTTAGCAAAACGTTTACAAGCCATTCCTGAGTATGTTGAGCTTTTTAAAGCGATATTCCCAGAAGAAATTGTCAAAGCCAAAGATATTACAATGGTACATGCTGCCAATGCTATTGGAGCTTATGAAGCCTATGCATGGCGTTGTACTAATTCAGCTTTCGATCAATATATAAAAGGTGATGTTGATGCAGTAAGCCCAAAAGCTATTCGGGGAGGAGAACTATTTTATGGTAAAGCAGACTGTGCTAGCTGTCATAGCGGAAAATTTCAAACAGATCATCAATTCCATGCTATTGGTATCCCTCAAATAGGTCCTGGAAAAGGAGATGGTATTGATGGACATGCTGATTATGGCAGAGAAAGAGTAACTGGTAATAGCGAAGATCGTTTTAAATTTCGCACATCTAGTTTGCGTCAGGTCGTTTTAACAGGTCCTTGGGGGCATGATGGTGCTTATGATGATCTAGAGCAAATGGTTCGTCATCACCTAAATGCTGTGGAGGCTTTGAATAATTACGATACTAGTCAAGCTGTTTTATGTCCTAGAGAAGATTTAGATAAAGTTGATTTTGCTTTCCACCAAGATTTATCTCAAAGACAAATCCTTGAAGAAGCTATAGAAATAGAACCCATTGAATTAACTGATAGTGAAGTATCAGATTTGATGGCATTTCTATATGCACTCACTGATTTTCAATGTTTAAACCTCCGTCACACTATTCCAACTAGCGTTCCTAGTGGCTTACCTCTAGCTGAATAAAGTAGGAATTATCTTTATCCACATGATGTTTTTTACTTTGTTAATAAGGAGATGTTCATTATGAAACATAAAAAAAATAAGTTTCTTATTTCTACGGTGCTATCTATGGCACTAGGGTTACCGCTGATACCTGGTATTTCAGTGGGGGACCCACCACCGCCACCACCTGCACCAGAAACGTATATGCCTACAGTATTTTGCTTTAGAATTACTGATATTGTAGATACAGATGACCCAAACCGCTTTAAGTTTATGTTTGAAACTCTAAACTGGTCAAATCAAAATGCTCATGGGCTACTTTTAGCACTGAATGAGGGAGGTATTGGTGATGGACAGCAAGTAATCCGACCATTAATAGCTGATGCTGAAATAGATGTAAATGGTAGAGCTATTGGTAATGGCAATGACGACGCTAATTTTCCACCAACTGATGGTACTGAAACCTTCAAATTTAAGTTTGGTCAAACTAATAGCTGGCAAGTTTTAGATAATTTTACGGGTGATACTCGTGCTTGGTTTTCTAATACATCAGGAACAGATGATACATCTTTAACATTTAGAGATTTAATAGGAGCTGCAACACCTGGAAAATTGGCAGGTACTACAGCAGCATGTAATTTAGTTCCTGGGTGTACAGTTTCTAAACGCGATCAATTTGGTCGACAAGTTGTATCTGAAGTATTGAATATTGAAACTGTTGACAATGGTGCTCCAAGTATTGACCAATTACCTGATAATGTACTAGATGGTTTTGTCCTTGAAATTGAAAACTTCAAACCAGACAGTACTATTTCATTTAACTGGTTTTTATTAAAACAAGATGGCACTCCTATTGGTGCTTCAGGAGTAGGTAACCCAATGGGCTTTGGGACTTTTACTATTTATAGGCTAACTGAAGAGGAAGTCAAAACAACAAATCAAGATGGTACTGACGTACCTGGTGTGCCTGATGTTCAAACAAGAACAAAACACCGACAAACTAGAGCTGTTGGAGGAGACACTCCTGTGAAATTATTCCAAGGTAATACAGGCGCGACACAAAGTTTAAGGGATATGTTTGTTTTCGAAACATTGGATCAAGTTCAATTTGCTGTAGAACCAGGTCCAGGATTAACAGCACCATTCCTAGTACCGCAAGACAATATCTTCAATGTTTCTGTCAACACTCCACTATTAAATCCTGTAGATAGATGCTATTTCTACGGTCTACAAGATACAGACCTTAACGATTCACAAGTATTTACGATGTTCCCTGATGCAAGTTACATTGTAAGTGAGCTTGGTGAATTGTTTGCTGGCTACGATCTTGAAGGCATGGATATGCATCCTCATGATAAAGAGCTTTATTTAAGTTCAGGTGATGATACTGAAAATGGTCATCCTAATGGCACTATCTATAAAATGAATATTACAACAGGTGCTTTAACTGAAGTGGGTGAAACGGGCTTTGGTGAAGTTGCTGCAATTTCATTTGATAGACATGGTACTTTATGGGGTTGGGCTGACGGCGAAGGTTTACTAAGAATTGACCTTTCTAATGGTAAAGGAACTTTAGTTGTACCTTTTGCTGATGGCGTTGAAGACATGACTTGGAATAATGATGGAACACTCTTATATGCAGTTGCTGGCACACGTTTATATGAGTATAAATTTGCAACTAACGAAGTAAGAGAAGCATGTAATACTTTCACAGCACCAGTTGAAGGTATTGATATGTTAGATAGTGGTGAACTTGTTTATACTCGGAATAATGGAACAGATAAGAGTATTCACGAGTTCAATATAAACACTTGTTCTGATACATTTACTTCACCAATTAGAACAGACTATGATGATATCGAAGGTATTACATGGGTATGTGACTAACCTTTTGATTAATCATTGTTAACACAAAGCCCCGTTTACGATATGTAGATGGGGCTTTTTTCAATGTGAAAGTTCATAAAAAAACGCAACCCAGCCAATGCCAAGTTGCGTTTTCTTTTTTAAAGGTGAGTTTAATGATGCAA
>JAYQWJ020000147.1:0-4791 GCA_035829175.2 Candidatus Albibeggiatoa psychrophila | reverse complement strand
GCAAACTGAAATATTGAATTGCTCCTTTTTGGTTTCTTTGTTCTGCATTGGTAATTGGTCTTAATGTAGCCATTTCATCAAGTCCTGCTAAAATAATCCACTCACCACTTTGGTTTCTTTGTTCTGCATTGGTAATCGGTCTTGCATCAAGTCCTGCTAAAATCCACTCACCACAATCTGCACAACGCAATAAACTTAAAGTCGCGCTTTGACAATATGGACAAGTCTCATGATAACCTGCAATCACACTGCCCAAAGGTGTTAATTTATGCTCGCCTGTGCAATTTTTGTTTAAACACACTACAAAACCATCAGATGCACGAGTTAACAAATGAATTTTGTGTGGAATCAATGGATAATCTGTGACATGTTCACGCGCAACTGCACCTAAACGCAACAAAATAATCGTGGCTTGAATTGCCTTTTTTTCCACACTTTGCCATAATTTTCGTGCTAAATCAGTTAAAGTAATAGTTTTACTATCCCATAAACACTGTTCTAATTGCTGTAATAATGGTGCATAAATCAATGTTTTATATAGAAATTTAGCAGATTTATATTCGGAATTAGCTAAATTAATACTATGCGCAGTTAAACACTTTACATCTTCATTGAGTGACTCACATTGAGATTTACTTTCAACAAATTGGGTTTCAGCATTTTCGTAAGATAAAGTGGGTTCAGTTAACCAGTGTTTTTCTAATAGATTATCAATAGTTATGTTGTGATTTGGCGGGATTGCTGATGGGAATTTGATTCTATCATGCTGCCCTTGAATGACCTCAATCAATGATTGTTTTTTGGTAAAAAGAGTAGCAATAAATTCTTTTAACTTATCTGTATTACTATCACCAATGGTTGCCGATGTCGCAATTTGTAAAATATGATTAGCATCTACTTGACAACGTTGATATAAACGTCTTAATAAAAAGGTCATTTCTGCTGCTAACGTACCACTGTATAAATGTGCCTCATCTAAAATCACAGTTTGTAAATTATTACCAAAAAACACATTATCTTGCGGACGACACAACATATATTCCAACATTGAGTAGTTTGTAATCAAAATATCTGGAATTCGTTGCCCATTCTCCAAGCCCCGCGCTTGCTGACGGGTACGCATTCGACATTTATCAAAAACAGGTAATTTATCCTTATTTGCTCTAGCTTCATCTTCTGGGGTTTCACTGGTGAAATGAAATAAAGTGACTTTATCTTGCCCTTTTAGCCAGTCATACAACCGCCCTACTTGGTCATTTACTAACGCATTCATCGGATATAAAATAAGACATTTGACTCCCTTTTGCTCTTTATTTGATTGTTGGCTAAAAAGATGATTTAAAGCAGGCAATAAAAAACTTTCGGTTTTACCTGAACCCGTCCCCGCTGTGACAACCATTGCAGGTTTTTCTAATGTCTTTTTATAGTTATGAACAGTTGTAATGGCTTCATATTGATGTTGATATAATGCTCTACCACTAGGAACAGCAGCCGTTTTATCTAATTGTTCCGTCAGTTCACTATTAAATAATCCTTGAGAAACTAAATCTTTTAAACATGATTCACTACTTTTAGCAGGAAATGCACCTTCTACCCATAATTCACTTAGTAAACCACCTTGCTCTGAATTACCTTCCCAAATCTTTTGACAAATTTCTTCTAATTGTTTATCTCGTACAAAATTATCTTCCAGAGAAAAATTAACTAAACGTTGTCTCAATGCGTCAACCAATTGAAGTGCATCCAGTTGATGTAAATTATTCATAGTCTTTCTCTATTTTTATCAGCAATGATAATAGCAATAATTCTTGAAAACCAGTTGAATTAAGCAAAAGTGATAAATTGGCATCATAACCAACAGGTTTATTGGATGTATCTTTGTTTTGAAAGCTATCAAGTACAGGATTTAATACTGCTTTTTCAACAAATGTTTCATCTAATTGCATTTGTTCACAGAAATACTTTAATGTTTCTGGATAACTTTTTCTTTTTGCAGTCTTAAATATACTAATAAGTTGTCTTATTTCAATATTTTTAAATTGATTGAACTCTATATATATTTTGAAAAAACGCATTGCTAAAACAGGAGAAAAATTAAATAGTTTAAATAATAAATTTTGTATATCTAGGGGATTGTTTTCAATTTCATATAACATAATCATTCTGTCAATCATCATGTTAATATGCTGTGGCTCAGGTTGCCATTTATCAAAAAAATGTTTGATTAAAGTGATACCTACTTCTTTTTTATCCCAAGAAAGCACCTCATCAAACGCTTCTAATCTATAAGAATTATTTAATACCCAATATTCTAAAAACAATACAGGATTTGCCAATATTTTTGGCTTGAGAATTTCTATCGCTTCTTGTTGCAAAATAGGTAGTTTGAACCAAATTAATAAACTTGCTAGTTGCGCTGTATCCAATTGAGATTGTGCTAATAAACCCAACCAATCTTGTTGCCAATAACTACCTAAACATATCCCTTCATAAAAAATACCCAATGCAAGCAGTTTTTTATCATGTTCTTCTAGCAAAAACCATTTATTTTCTTCACAATCCACATCCTCTAAAACAACAATTTCATCAATATACCAAAGAATGATTTTATCAGTAGTTTGGGTAAACTCGCGTGGATAATGTAAAGTAATTTCAATAAGTTCATCATTGATTTCTATTTTTTGAATGATGCCATTATCAACAACCGTTTGTGCTAAACATAGCGTTTCCTCTTGTCCATTGTAAGGTCCATAACGCACAGTAAGAGCTTGTCCCAAGCCAGATAATTTTCCTATCAAACGCGGACGTTGCCATACACGAGTAATCCAATCATATCCTTCAATTAGCCCATAATTTTTATAGTCTTGAATAGGAATAAATGGCTTCTTATCTCCAGAAATCGCAAAAAACTTTACTTGTATTGTCTTAGCTTGTTGGCAAGTCAATATTTGGTTTGAATCTAAAATTTGCCAGCCAAAATTTGTTTTTTTAGCCACGCCTTGAATTTTTAAAGGAATACTGGATTTTTTTATCGTAACGTATTGTTGTTCATGATTACGGCATACAATTTTGAAACGTATTTCATATAATTGTGTATTTTGATTAGAAATGAGATTTTCTGGGTCTAACCTAATTGTGATAATTTTATCTTCAAAATCAACTGGATTGCCTGTAACACGAACAGCCACTACTTCTATATCAGGATTTTTTATATCTAAACAAAATTGTACAGTATCGCCTAGATTAAATATATTTTGTGGATTTGCTGATTTTTCAGGAGCTGGCTCTCTATGTATTGATTTTTGTAGATGAATTAATATTTGATTAGCATATAAGTTTCCTTCTTTTTTATCATCAATATATTGAGATTGCCAACCGATTGCAGGAATAGATATTTGCTCCCAGACAGGAACAAGACGATATAATATTTTATTAATATAAGTAGGTAAACGATAAAAAATAGCAGGTTGAGGGATAATTTCTAAATCCACAGAAACAAGTAACAGATATTCTTTATTATTATCAATTGTTTTTTGACTAATAGCATATCCAGTATTGACATCAAAAAGAGTAATTTCATCCTCCGCATCCCATAATGACATACTGTAAGTTTCGATTTCTGTTTCGTCGTCACTCAACAAGGTAAACAATAATTCAGATTGAAATTGCGCTGGTTTAATCAGAATTTCTGACTGGCTCGGTTCATAATAACCATCTTTTTTTAAAAAGCGAACTTGCTCACCAGTATTGACAATAAGCGTGTACTCATCATTGATTAAATCAACAGTTCTGAGATTTTCAAAGGAAATAACAAAATAAGGCTGCTTATTCCATATTAATTTAGGTTTTGATAATAACTGCTTGAGTATATGAGTAATTTCATTATGTTGGAAGCCTGCTTGTTCTGAAGAAGAGATATTTTTAATTTTCTGCGTAGCTGCTTCTAAAATATCATCAATCCAGTCATTCAACACCCAAGGGCTTTGCTGTAAAACTGTGACAGCTCTATTGCGTGGAATATTTCCTCTTCTATATTGGATTAAAATAGCCCACAATTTTTGAAAAGACTCGCTTGCCATTGTACCGTTTAATAACAGTTGTACTGTTTGTGGTCTTTGCTCTTCTGCACTGAGCCAAGTTGCCAAATGTCTTTTTGAACCGCTATAAGTAAAGCCTAATTGTAAAAAAATACTGCCTGCCCATTCTTGCTTACCTTCGATATCAAAAACGTGGCGTAAATTAAAATGTGTAGCTGCCTGTTTAATTAAGTCTTTTAACTGTTCACTGGGTTGTTTGTATTGGAATAGTTTTTTATCGACGGGTTCTTGAAATTGAATTTTTCTTGCAGCAGACCAAGGACGACCTTCAAATCCATATCTGCGAACGGTTTCGGAAATTAATAAAAGCAGCAGATAGCCTAATAGTGCAGAACGTGGATGTTCTTCGTAAGTTATCCAATGACGTGACCAGTACTTAAATTTTGATAGGCTGAGATTGTTTTCTATTTGTTGTTTTAAATTCTCATATTCCTCCTCAGACAAATTTATTTCACTTAAAGAGTAGTGTTGTTTATCACTTTGAGAAGAATTTTTATTAATAATAAATTTTATACTATGTTCTATTTTGCTCATATTTTACTCAAAAGATGATTTTATTTTAATTAAACCACTTTTTGTAAATGAGCGTCAACCGCTTATTAAATTAGTTAGACCCAACAAGCAATCTCTCACCTGTTGAGTTTAACCTATCCTAATCAATCTTCCCGCGTATCTTTAAACGTCCGATGTCCGT
>JAYQWJ020000146.1:0-2677 GCA_035829175.2 Candidatus Albibeggiatoa psychrophila | reverse complement strand
TAAACACACCAACGCATCGGACGACTATGTTTTTGATATTCAGCAATTCGTCTCTCGATTTCTCCATCAATATCCTGTCCATGCAGATTTGAAAATAAAATTTCATTATCATCCGCTGCCCAAGGTGATGAAGGCGTTAATGTCCAATGCCAACCATCTTCAATAGTGGTTATTGCATCATCTCTGAGCAATCGAGGACATAACGGCGAATGTAATGCCAGTTGGAATTGTGGATAATTTCGAGAGATTTTCATAAGAGACTCGTTTAGGCTGTCGCGGCTTGGCTCATAGTTTTGGCTTCATTTATCATGCTATCCCACCAAACAATCATGGCTTCAATCGCTTGATCAGCACCTTCAGAAGCCTGTTTTACATTAATTGTTGGGCGATCACCTTCTTTTGCAATCATTTCTTGATCAGCGGGTACACCTTTCAAGAAAATACCTAATTCATCACGATGGCTTTGTTCTACACCACCCAAATGCATTTCATGGAAACCAACCAATCGTTCACCTTTTTGTCCCCATTCACCGCGTTTAATCACTTCTTTTGAAACATCAAGGAATACTTCATGCTCAAAAATCGCAGCGGTTTCAGTCGCGAACATTGTGCCTAATACTGTAGAAGGGGTGGTATTGGATAATTGACCAATTTTTTCTAAGAATTGACTTGTGGGAGAAAATTCCACACGTTTGTCAAGATCACAGTCAACACGTTTAAGCGCATCTCTGTATATTGCTGCGTGACCGTTTTCTTCAGCATGGTTGCGAATCAATTCTTCTTTTACAGCAACAGTATCAAAGCCAGCTGTGATTTGTACGCAGTCAGCTAAGAACGTCACATTTTGGAATGAAAACTGAAAATGTTCCATCATCAACCATCCTAATGCTTCGGTTGAATATTTGCTTAAGTCGGCAAGTTCAGCTTTATTTTTATCAAAAAATGCTTAGTTTTTTTCATCAATAACAACTGACAAATCTGATACGGTTGACATAGTGACATTCCCTTAATTTGGTTAAAAATGTGGTTCAAAACTCAAAGCATTTAATCGCTAGACGGGGATAAATTTTGACATGTTATTTGAGACATAATTGTCAAGTCATCTCCCCAATTTGAAAACTTCCGAATACATTGTAAACATACCTAAAATTTAAACCAATATGTTATGTTTTATTAAGCATAATTTATTTTTATATCTTAAAAACAATGAATTACAAAAAGAACATGATAAAAACCTATATTTTTCAAGGCTTTTCATAATGCAATCATCGCAACAGAAATCAATGCAGCAGCAACACCAAACCATTGTGATATTTTTAAGCGTTCTTTTAAAATAAACCAAGCTAAGATAACCGTGACTGCGGGATAAAGACCTGAAATTATGGTGGCAATATCTAAGCGACCAACGTGTGCTGCTATTATAAAAAAGTAGCTACCCATCATGTCAAATAATCCCGTTAATGCTATTAAGGGTAATAATGCTTTAGTTGGCGGTTTCCATGAACCACGACTGATGATATAAAATGAAAGTATTGTCACTGAAACGAATCGAGCAGCAAGCAATGGCCATAAAGCAGTTTCTCCACTGATTTGGTCGATAAAAATTAAAAAAGTAGCAAATCCTAAACCGCTGGTTAACGCAAAACGTAATTCAATGGCGGTAATATCAAGCTTTCGCCCATTACTAGATAATAACCAAACTGCCATAATCGCAATAAAAAAGCCTGTAATTTGGATGAATGTGGGTACACCTTCAGTAAATATACCAACGAATACAGGAATAATGCTCGCCGTAATCGCTGTAAGTGGTGCAACAACACTCATTCGACCTTTAGCCAAGCCTGAGTAAAGGTTTAGTAAGCCAATCATACCGCCGAATCCAGCGACACAAGAAAGCAACATATCATCCAAACGTGGAATAAAAAACTCAAAATAAAGTGCCAAAATTAAGAACGGAATAATACCAATTAATTGCCCCGTTAATAAGGTGCTATAAACAGGGTGTCTCTTTGTTACAAAACCCCCTACAAAATCACCACTGCCCCATGTCACCATTGCCCCTAAGGCAAAAATAATAGTCAATAAATTTGTTTCTAGCACGATAATTCCGATGTTAACAACTCAAGTTACGCAGAAAGCTTATAAAAGCAAATAAGTAAGATGGAATAGCGCGGCGTTTTCCATTAAAGTTCATTTTTAGGCATAGTTCAGCAAAACCGAAAAATGACATCGAACTCACGGTTTTAGGATCGTATGTTCAATTGAAAAAGTACAACAGTCTTTATCCATTTATTGTCCTGATTATATCAAGCTGCCAATTGATGCCAACCAATCATTCAAAACAAAATGCCACATTCATTGTAGATAAAGTGCTACATCCTGCTGACTTTAAATATTTTGCAGGTTTCTTTTATACTTGGGTGTTGATACAGCAAGATGTAAAATAACTTGTTACTAAATTCTATATTGTGGTAGCTTGGCAAGCTATATTTTATGTGGATTCTATGCAAATTCACTCTCGAAGCAGAGCTTCTTGAACATACACTACGAAGCTCAGTTTGGTAGCTAGCTATTTTAGCCGTCGGGCTGGCGGTGTTAGCCTTTGGAGAGAATGTAAGTTTTGTCCAGTTCTCGATGAATTAGAAATCCCCATCCTTCAAGTTGCGGAGGATGTCAA
>JAYQWJ020000145.1:0-3165 GCA_035829175.2 Candidatus Albibeggiatoa psychrophila | reverse complement strand
TTTTTGAGTATTTTCAGTATTTCTGCCAAGCACGATAGCATCACCACCTCGACCAACACATCCGATACCAGCACCACCTTCATTACCACCTGGCCCACCTTCGATTAGACCTTTGTTGTAAATAGGAGCACCAGAACCATACCACCACCAGTCACCACGTTTTCCTTTTTTAGAGAATGAAGTGCCTGCTTTCAAAATAACGCTATTACCATCTTTTTGAGCGCAAGAACCTTCATCTTTAACAGATTTGTGCTGATCAATATTACCTATAATTTTACCGTAGTTAGCAATACCAGTAGTTGCTAGGATTTCCAATGAGCTATCTTTCTTACTTTTTAGAATACCTTTGTTACAAAGAGCTTTTACCTTAACAGAAGGTATTCCAATCATGGTATGTCCTTCTTGAATGAGTACAACATCATTCTCATTTGGAATGCGATCTTGATCCCATGAGCCAGCAGCAACATCATCATAAGCTCCTGTTGAAGTATTAAGTTTTGCCCATACGCCTCCAAACATACCTGCTCTTGCACCAGATGTAATTGTTGGTGTAAGACTACAAGCAGGGTCTACAACACCACTAACCTCTTTTGCAGTTGCTGTTAACGGAATGTTTAAGTTAGGCATGTCAGGGTCATTAGATGCAATGACTAAGTTCGCATTTTTTGAGCCTGCCGAAGTAGGTTTAAAAGTAATATACTCATAACAACGTGAGCCAGAATTTACTGTTTTACCACTACATGAATAATATGCATAAGGATATTCTCCAAACTCGCTTGCATTAGCACCTGAAAAACTAACTGTACTGATTTTAAGTGGTGCATTACCTCTATTGTAAATGTAAAATATTTTGTAATGGGTTTTGCCTACTGTAGCTTGACCAAAATCAGCACTATTTGCAGATGATTGGATATTTGGTACTGGCATAACTGAAAAACTTGCGGTAACAGTTTTTGCTTTATCCATTGTAACTGTACAACTTCCTGTACCTGAGCATGAACCTGACCAGCCAATAAATTGAGAACCAGTACTAGCAGTAGCAGTTAAAGTCACTTGAGTACCTTCTATATAGGATTCATTACAATCACTTCCGCAATCAATGCCTGTTGGATTGCTTTGGATTGTCCCATTACCACTAACACCTACTGAAAGATTATATTTAGGAATTAAATCAAATTTTGCGACAACTGCTTTTGATTCATTCATGGTAACAGTACAACTTCCTGTACCTGTACAAGCTCCAGACCAACCCATAAATTGAGAACCATCGTTAGGATTAGCAGTTAACGTAATAGTAGTCCCTGTTTGATAAGACTCAGAACAATCTGTCCCACAATTAATTCCTGCTGGTGAACTGATTATTGTACCGTTTCCTGTCCCTGTTTGAGATGTAGTCAATGTTTGAGTTGTAGCTTTACCAATACCTTTAAGAGGAATACTCACCCCATTATTAAAACTAAATGTATTAGTTATTGTTGCTGCAACAGTAGGCTCAAATGAAAGTGTGATAGTGCAACTATCATTTGGAACTAATGTTGTTGGACATGTGGAGCTTTTTACTTTAAATGAAGAGCTACTACCAGTTAAACTACCAATAGAAATATCAGCACACCCTGTATTAGATAAAGTTAAAACTAAACTCTTTGAACTACCGACATACACCTCTCCAAAATCCAATGATGTTGGTGATGGCGTTAAAATGCCTTTATCTCCGTAGCACAAAGTCGCTTTCATGGTTTTACCAGTACCACTAATATTTTTAACTGTAATTAAACTATTTGAGCCATCATATAATTTTGCACTTGGTGTAGTAGCATCTGAAAAAGAACCATTGAAAAAAATATCTCCAGCATCACCTCTATTTTGATTTTTCTCTAATTGGTAAAGGTTATCAGATTGTACTAGAGCTACTCTATAGTGATTCATTGCGCAATTAGTAGGAGGAATACATTCTGCTGTATTACTGCCTTTTGTATCATCAATATGCCAGATAGCTAAACCGCTTGCAGGCAATCCTGTATCAAAACCTGCTCGTAATCTATTTTCTATCAAATAATATTCTGTACCTGATAAAAAGCGATAAATATCACCTGATGTAGCAACACTTTCAATTGGTTCATCTGGCAATAATGATGTAACCTGAGTTGGAGTGACCCATCCTAACTTAATTTTGCTCCAAGCAGATAAATTAGCTGGTGTATCACCTGCTCTTTTTGTTCCATTCCATGATCCACTTGCCATTAGTTCCCAGTTACCAACACCTCCTGATGGACCATCAGTGTCATATAAATCTGGTAATCCAAGTACATGACCAAACTCATGTGCAAAAACACCCATTGTAGAGATGCTAGAGCCTAGCTTTTCTGGTTGAATAGAATATTTATTTATTTTGATTGTTCCACAAGCTGCAGAATCATTGGTTGTGTAGCTAATAGCCCATTTATGAGACCAAATATCACTATGGTCTCCAGATTCAGCGCCCGTTCCTTGGTGAACAATCATTACACCATCAACAACACAGTCACCATCGCTATCGGAATCAGCAAAGTTTATTGTATTATCAGCTATTTGTACTGCTTCTCTGACCAGTTCTGAACCTTTGGCTAAACCTTGATTATATCCATAGTAATCATGGTTTTGAGATGCTGTATACCATCCTATAATCCCGCTTTTTCCAGATGATAAATCTAGTTTTCCATAGGATACTTCTTGGTAGTAATCACGCATACTCTGAGTTCCAACTCCAAAGAGCAAATTATTAAAGTCTTGTATAGAGTAGATGGGCGATGTATCTTTAAAATTCATTAAAATAACAGGAACATTTAGGGTACCTGTTGTAGGTATATTTTGAGAGGTTTGTGCTCCAGACTTCATAGCATTAGACATTTGGATAGCTTGTTGTAATGCCATTCCTTCAGGTCTGATGTTTTGAGGTAACCATGGTGGCGCAGCATCAATACCAACAGCAAGCGGTGAAGGGACTAAGTAACCATCAGGGTCGGGCATTGCATAGGTCCATTGAGCGTCATACTCATCATATACAATGCTATAACCTGAAGTTGTTTCAAAACCATTTAGACCTTCATCACCCCATTTTCTGGCTTGAAAAGTTGCTCCATTTCCTTGACTCATCGTTATTTCTGAGGGGTTTGCAGGAGCTGCTTG
>JAYQWJ020000144.1:0-5995 GCA_035829175.2 Candidatus Albibeggiatoa psychrophila | reverse complement strand
AATCGCATTACTGACCAATTGATGAACACTGACAATCATATTCATATCAAATTTGTAGTAAGGCAATGTCTTGGTAAACTGACTTTTACAGATCGCACAAATCGCCGCCAAATGATCTACTTGATAATCATCAACCACTTGTTTTAAGGCTTCCATACGCGGTAACGCACCTTTGATTCGAATATCCATCAAATCATCAGTAAGCAAACCGCCACCGCCACCACAACAATAAGTTTGATCCTTAATCGTTTCTGGAGGCATATCGTAATAGTTATTACAGACCGCTTTAATCACTGCCCGTGGAATCTCAAACTGACCACCGGGATAACCGCCCATGCCTGTAGCACGAGCGACGTTACAGGAATCATGAAACGTGACGGTTTTATCATCATTACGCGATTTATCTAAATTCAGCTCACCTTTCTTAATCATATCAAGCGTGAATTCACAGATATGCTGCGGAATTGGATAATTTTGGTCTAAGAAATCAAAAGGCCCTGCTAAGGTATTCAAGAAGCTGTACGCAACTCGCCAAGCATGACCACATTCACCAAATACAATCCGCTTCACTTTTAAATCAATCGCCGCTTCACGAATCCGCAATGATATATCCCGCATATTCTCGTAACTACCGATAAACATACCGAAGTTAGCCGCTTCCGACGCATAAGAACTGACCGTCCAAGACACACCCGCATGATGAAATACTTTGGCATAACCCATTAAGCCATCAATGTGAGGTTCTGCAAAAAAGTCAGCCGAAGGAGTAATCAATAAAATATCTGCGCCTTCAACATCCAAAGGAATCTTGACCGCAATGCCTGTTTCATCTTCAAGGTCTTCTTCTAAACCATCTAAGGTGTCACGCAATGCAGGCTCAGGCAAACCTAAGTTATTACCAATTTTATATACCTTAGCGATAATCTCGTTACAGTATTTTTGCCCATGACCGACAGATGCCATAATTTCCCGCGCCGCCATGGAAATCTCAGCAGTATCAATCCCATAAGGACAGAACACAGAACAACGACGACATTGAGAACACTGATGGAAATAGTTATACCATTCGTCCAATACATCACGGGTTAAATCGCGTGCGCCAACCAATTTAGGGAAGTATTTTCCTGCAAAAGTGAAGTAACGACGGTAAACACTGCGTAATAAATCCTGACGCGCCACTGGCATATTTTTTGGGTCTTTCGAGCCAATCATATAGTGACATTTATCAGTACACGCACCGCATTTGACACAGGAATCTAAATATACTGGCAATGAGCGATATTTTTTTAATAAATCACCCATTTTTTCTATCGCTTTTTGTTCCCAGTTTTCAACTAACTCACCGGGGAAGCCCAAATCTGTTTGATGATTCGGTTTAGCGATAAATGGCCCACTCCCTTTCATCGCATCATCTTCTAAAATGGGGATGACGGGATAAGGGCGAAATTCAGGGACTTTATATTGTTTTTTAGCAGCCATAATGTCTCCTTAGCGATTCCGTGATGCTTCTAATTCTGCGGCCCAAGGTGCTAAATGCCGTTTTTCTCGGGAATCATCAACTTGGTTACGGGTTGGACTAAAGAATACACCGGGTGCATGTAGTAATTTGCTGAATGGAAAGATAATCATCAACAAAATCACACCGCTTAAGTGCGCGAGTAATACAAAATCTGTTGGGATTGGTTGCCAGCTAAAATACATTAAACCGAGCATGAAGGCTTTAAACTGCACAATGTCAGTGTGAGTTACAAAACTCATCATTAAGCCTGTCGCACCAATCATCATCAACAAAACCAACATTAAGTAATCTGAAGGTGCGCTGATGTAACGAATTCGTTCTACTGCAATACGTCTGATTAATAAGCCTGCCAAACCAAGTAACATCGCAAAACCTGCATATTTACCAAACGGTTGAGCCAAATCAATCCACCACCATGTGGGTTCTACAAAATAGCGTAAATGACGTACTGTGACTAAAAGCAAGGCAACATGAAACACGTAGCCAAATAACCAAATCCATTTATTCGAGCGAAATAAGCTTTTAAATAAAACCACTTCGCCTAACATCCGTATGACCACACCACCTTTGGTTCTTGGGGCGGGCATAGTCGGAATTTTTAAAGGTGCAGGTGTGTTGGCGTATTGATAGATTTTATGACCAACCCCTGTAACTAAAATAATCGTGGCAATATAAAACAGCGATGCAAAGATAACTGTTGTTATTCCCATAAACACTCCTCCGAATCCCCCCACTCCACCATTCTCCCTAAAGAAGAGTGAGGGAGATACCCCCGCAAGGGGGATTTAGAGTGAGGTGTTTATCAGTTTTAGATTAGATACAACCAGTTGGCTTAGGTAGACCTGCATAACGGCATGCTTGTTTAGCAGGACCATAAGGGAACAATTCGTACAAGTACTTGCTGTTGCCTTTGTCTTTGCCCAATTTTTTGCCAATCGCTTTAGTTAATACACGAACCGCTGGTGCGATTTGGTATTCATCATAGTATTCGCGTAAGAAGTTAATCACTTCCCAATGATTGCTGGTTAATTCGAAATCAGGATTGTCTGCTTTATCTTGTTCAGCCAAGATTGCAGCCACTTCTTCATTCCAATTTGTAAGATCAGTTAAATAACCTTCTTCGTCTAATTCAACGCTTTTTCCGCCAACTTCAATTGTAGACATGTGATTGCCCTCTAAATGTTGTGTTAAATAACTGATGTATTAGTGGTGTGTCAGCATATAACAAAATACTGAAACACAACCTCACATCAATATTAAAAAATGTACTAAAAAAGTAAAGTGTTTTAATAGATTGCTCAGTCAGAATTCATATTTTTTGACGCAGAGCGTCTGGGCTGCATTCCAACGGAGACCGTTGGAACGAGAAAATCATTTTCTAGTTACCACGCTCAGCGTGGTAACTCAGCTTTGACGCTCTGCGTCATCAATTCTTTTATAACCAAGCTTGCGTCGCTGAATATTCAGTGACCAAATCCACAAAACCTGCGTAGTCTACCATTTCAATGCCATCAATAACATTGTCAGCTTTCATACCACGCGCTGCTAAGTCTGGAGTCATAACATAAACTTTCTTGTCAGACATTGCGGCTGTTACTTTAGCCGCCCAAACTGTGCCTTTAGTCGCAGCATAAACACCATCTTCAAATAATAAGACCGCACTACCCGCTTTAGATAAATTCAAACAGCTTTCTAAAGCATTTTTTTCAAAAGGTGATTTGTTGACTGTATGTAAAATTGCCATATTAATCTCTCTTTAGAAGCTGAAAATGACTTCTTGTTCGTCCATTACGCCAGCGAGTTCTTCACGGCTGACAAGATGGATAGAAGGTTTTTCTGCCCAGTCATCATCTTCATCTTCGTAGGTCAAAGCCATCAAATTATCAAGCGTCAACCCACGTTCTTCTAAAGATTCTTTTTCGACATACAATTTAGTGATGTCGTAATCCCCTAAGGCTTTATACGTCGGCGAGAAATTTTTCATGCCGATGCCAGTCGTAGGGGTTGTCTCTTGATTGGCAGCTAATTGATACACGCCATCGTCAACAAACGCTAAGCTCACATCTTGATCAAATGCCGCTGCGACTAAAACCACTTCTAAAGACTCTAAAGCGTAAATCGTACCGTAAGGAGCTTTACGATTCAGATACATAAACTTCTTGACTTCACCGCCTTCCATATCTTTCTCCTTAATCGCCAAATACGACTAAACGGTCTGCTTGAATGCCAGCCTCAATTAACTGACCTAAGCCAGAAATACGGAAGCCATCGACAATATTGTCAGCAGTTTTGCCGTTACGCTTTGCTTCATTTTCGTCTAATAAACCACGACGTTGAGCCGCTGCGATACACACCACTAAATCTAAATTGTGTTCTTTAGATAAAGCCGACCAACGCTCGATAACATTACGGTCGTCTTGAGGTGGAATAGTTAAACGAGTCGCATTGTTCACACCATCGTGATAGAAGAAAATGCGGAAAATCTCGTGACCTTTATCTAACGCCGCTTTGACAAAGTTATAAGCAGAATCAGAAGATTGGTGCTGATAAGGGCCTTCATTAATCATCACTGCAAGCTTCATAGACATTCCTTTATCTTAGAAACGGATATGAGCCGAAGCGTTTAAGCTATGTCTCGCACCGCGCCAGTTATCAACGTGGAATTTAGTAAATGGTAATTCAGTCAATTCAAAGAAACGTGGCCAGCCGATACGATCGATCCAATCAGATAAACGTTCCCAATCACGCGCGTCTGCTTTATAAACCGCTAAGATTTTCTTAACAACAGATGCTGCTTCAACCCAACGTGGTGGATTGTTAGGGATGCCCGCCGCAACTAATTTTTGGAATGACGGTTTGCTACGTGCATTAGAGTGATTACCACCGACCCAAATCGCTAATTTAGAATGTTCAGGATCGTTGATTTGCATTGGAGGACATGGAGGATAACACGCACCACAGCACACACATTTTTTCTCATCAACTTCTAAAGTAGGTTTGCCGTTAACTACCGCTGGACGAATCGCAGCAACAGGACAACGCGCCACAACCGTAGGACGTTCACACACGTTAGCCACTAAGTCATGATTAATTTTAGGGGGTTTAGTATGTTGGATATTAATCGCGATGTCGCCTTGACCGCCGCAGTTAATTTGGCAACAAGATGTGGTGAGATGTACACGGTTAGGCATGTCTTCTTTGATAAACTCATCGTGCAATTCATCCATTAAGGCTTTAGCCACACCTGATGCGTCAGTCCCAGGAATATCGCAATGCAACCAACCTTGGGTATGTGCAATCATACTGACAGAAGGGCCAGTACCACCAACAGGGAAGCCTTCGCCAACTAATTTATCAATTAATGGTTGTACTTTAGCTTCATCAGAAACCATGAATTCAATGTTACTACGAATCGTAAAACGGATATGACTTTCTGCGAATTCGTCCGCAATGTCACAAAGTTTACGGATTGTGTATAAATCCATTTGGCGTTGCGTACCTGCACGGATAGTCCATACTTTATCGCCAGATTTTGCGGTGTGACACAAAACGCCCGGACGAGGACGCTCGTGATAATCCCATTTGCCGAAGTTGTTTTTCAACGTAGGGTGCATGTATGGAAACGGGTCAGGTACTCCAGTTTCATCAGGCATACGTGGTGCTGCCATAGTGAACCTCCAAATTCATCCGAATATTATAATATTGTAATGTTATAACTTTAATAAAAAGCCAAACTGTTTACTACAACCAAGTTTAGCCTTTATAAAAAGTAAGTTATTTCAACAAAAACTGCGAATCTACGATGGACTGGCAGTTCTATTTTTAATAATTTAAGCTGCTGCTTCTGCTTTACGTGCAAACCATTTTTCAGCTTCTTCGTTCCAACCATCAGTACGAATGTAAGAACATTGACGTGGTTCAGCAATCATGTGTGGGTCAACTTCAATCCCAACACCTTCTAAGAAATTCACTAAACCAATACGCTCGATCATTTCACCAGTACGTTCATGCTCAAGTGCATTTTCAGCAAAGAAGTCAATAATACCTTCAGCGATTTCGGTTAATTTTTCGTAGTCTTCTTCGGTTTCCATTTTCATGAAAGGAATCACAACCGTACCCATTAAATCACCGATTTTCAAAGTACGTTTACCACCAATTAACATGGTAATCCCTTTGTCATCACCCGGAGATAAGGCTTTAGTCATCACGTTAATGCAATGCATACAACGCACGCAGTTACGATTATCAATGTCTAAAGTGTCATCATCATTTAAAGACAATACATTCGTTGGGCAACGAGAAATCACATTGTCAATCACATATTTGCGGCCTTTATCAGCAACAAATTTGATGACTTCTTCTTGCTTGACTTTGATCTCGTCACGCCATGTACCAATGATTGACATATCTGCACGTTCAATCGAGTTCATGCAATCATTTGGACAACCCGATACTTTAAACTTAAATTTGTAAGGT
>JAYQWJ020000143.1:0-4111 GCA_035829175.2 Candidatus Albibeggiatoa psychrophila | reverse complement strand
CAGAGCATTTCTAGTAAAGATATAAATGAATTCAGAAAAGAAAAAATTGAGGTTTTAGAAAACTTCCTAGAAAAGACTTATTCGAGTATTGAAAAACGCAAGACAGAAATAGCGAAATATGGAATGGGTAATAAGCAAGTTAGAGATGAAGTGATCTATAAAAAAGATATAAAAAAAGAGGATTATTAAATGAAAAAAACACTTTCACTTCTATTTTTATTAGCCACTTTTTTATATGCAGGTTCTGATACTGCTTCTGCTACAAACAAAAACGAAAGTAGCAACAGTTTTGATGACTATGAAGAGGTTTTGTATGAGCATATCAAAGAGAGCGAGGGGAAAGCTAGAACCATTGCCAGTGCTACCAAAGAAACGAATTACTATACCGCAAGCATTGATAGCTCTAAAAACAATGGAGATGGAAATAAAAAAGAAAGCGTCTCTAAAGTAAATAACAAAGATGAGCAGTCTAAAACTTTTTACTTGACTGGATATTGTTTTTCAGGTAAAAAAGCTATTGAGGTATCTAAACTTTCAATGTACTCATATTTAAAATGTAATTTTGAAGATGTTAATGCTGAGCTTGCAGCTCTACTGGTTCCTGATGCATTCTCTAAAGCCCTTATTGGTAAACCATTGTACATAAAGGCCAACAATAAACGCTATATGGTAACAGGTGGTGTTATTATGGATTATGACAAAACTTCACTTAATCTGGCTCATATTGTTAACGATAGAAAAATAGAAGCGTTCTTAGCCTCTGCAGCAATTAGTGCAGCACAAGTGACAACTACTCAAGCACAAGCTTATCTAACTGCCAAGCAAGCTGCTAGTGCTAACGAGGAAGTAATTCATAACAATAGTGACACTGGTACACAAACTATAGTTGTTAAAAATACTGAGTCTCCAGAAATAGAAGATTATATTGCTAACGCTACTGTACAGCTAGTAAGTGAAAAGGTTAAATCGGGTGCTGAACTGTTTAAAGAAGATTTACCTTATTTATTTAAAACAAGGGGAAGTGGCGTATATTTTTTTGACATTATGGTTACAACTGGAAATGGCAATTTGCCTAATGTAAGTATTGAAGGTGATTCTATAGCTAGAAACCCTGATAATGAAAGTTCGAAAGTTCAAAGCAATATATCTTTAAATTCCGCTATGCCTCAAGGGGGTAAATAATGTCATTTACAAAGCTTTTAATTCCACTTGTCTTGTGGAGTATGCTTTTAACAACAAGCAGTGTTGCTAGAACTGTCACAGCAAACATAGGTAGCACAACCATTAGTGTTCAATGCGTCAATGATGCTGATTGTGATAAAAAAATAGCCGATAAAAGAATAGTTGTGACAAAAGCCAACGCTGCTGCAAAATTAGAGAGCGAAAAACAATCTAGCTCTACCATCCTAGCAAGTTCAGATTCTAAGACCATATCAACACCGATAGGGGTGTCTTCTGTTGCGGGCACACTCGGCACTTTTAGTACGCCAGGTGGTTGCGGAATTGAAGCTGGATTCTTGGGTAGCGCTAGTGGTATGAGTTTTGATGATAATCTTTTAAGCATAGCTACAAAAACCCTTACAAAAGAAGATTTTGATAATGTAATCTATAATGATGGTGATGTAAAGTCTGGCTTTAGACAAGATAAGCTAAATCTATTTGCTGGCTTTACATGTCCTGAACTTGCCAACATAAAAGACGCAACTATTCCTGGCGAAACGATGACTTCAGTATCCATTAAAAATATTAATTTTTATACTGGCTCATATATGTGTGAATATAGATTTCAAGATACTAAAGCTTACTACGAATTACAAAGAGTCAATAAAGCTTGCAAGTTAGACACGAAGGCTGTAGCTGACTTGCCCACGGACTTGAAAGCTTTACCCAAGTATTCTTTTGAAGAAGCATATGGAATAATTAGTAATACTGACCAAAAAAATAGTGCTCTGGATGAACTAACTTTTGATGGACTAAAGGTAATTGAGAATTTTGACAAAGAAAAAGATAATCTAATTGAAAAACTAGAAAGATTAAAAAAATCTTTTGATGCAATGCCAGAAGAAAACTATAAAATCGATTTACAAAATATTGATTCTCACACCAATGCATCAAGTACATTGTCATCTATTATCGTTGGTATTTTAACAGGTGACGCTGAATTTTTAAATACTGGCAGAATTATAATTAAAGACGGTTCTCTAAATCTAAAAGAGGTAAGTGCGACGTCTGCAAGTAAAAATGGCGACGTGAGTTCAACAAAATTTGAATCATTTATAGAAAATCCTGTAGCAGACCTGTTCTCTTTGACTAATTCAATAGATAAAAAGTTTTGGGGATTTTATTTTTATCTTATAGCTAATATAAATAATGCGTTTGGTCATATTATCACAATGTTGTTTGGACTAGGAACTGTGGGCATATTTGGATTTGCTTACATAAAAACTCAGACACAAAATCAAAAAAAGTCGAGTTTTCAATTTGACTTCGGAAGTAAAGCGATAGGTATATTTACTGCTTTTACTATGTTTTCAGCACCAATAATACCAGTTGAAAAAGGCATACCTAGTCAATATATCTACAGTGCCACCAACCAATCAAGTCCTAAGACAGAAGAAATCAAAAGAGACTCAACTGTAGTTCAAGTAGCGCTAAGGTATTCTCTTCAGTTAGGTACTTACTGGAGTAATGTAATAAATGACTATGCTTTCTTTTCGTATTTAAATTATGTTAAATCAGCCTATGGACATTACGACACAAGCAGAGTGGTTCCAGAAATCGATAAATCGATAAAATCCTTTATATCAGATTCTGTCTTGCTTAAAAAGCAAATAAACTTTTTTGAATACACTTGCGGCTACAACTATTTTAGTAATTTAAAGCAACACTACTCACTTCCAGACTTTAGGGATGGTAGCTCCACTGTTAACTCTATCTCTGGCAACCCTCTTGGCTATAATAAATCAGACTATGCTTATTGCTCACGTCTTTTTAAAGCAATTCAAGCCGACAGTTATGACAACTTGTTGTATTTTAAAAACACTCTATCACTCGTAGATAGTTATGCAACGGACATTAAAGAAAGTTCTTGTGCAAGCTTTAAAGATTTGAATGATTTTTTGCCAATTGTTTTAAATATTAATAATTAGCTTGGGTGGATTTTTTTCTTTCAAGTGCCTGTAATCACACACATTTTAGAAGCTAAGGGTATTTTTACTCATGCCGATGCTTATAGTTCGGATATCGAAAACAAAAATGAAGATATGTTTGAAGCTATTGGAAAAACTAAACTTAGCACTTCAGACAAAGTCAATACTGCCGTTTCTGACATAGAGGAGGTAGGCTTCTTTGAAAATATTTTTGCCAGCGTATCCTACGGCGCAGAAGCCATCGTAGATTCCTCCCTAAATGTTTTGGACTGGACAGTAGGTGCTGGATTAGGAACAATAGGGTCTTTTTCTATTTACTACATGATGCCTGGATTTCCAGAATTAACTAAAGGTCTTAAAACATCTAGGGTTCCCCTTGCTATTTATAATGGAATTGCCAAAGGTTCAGGAAAAATACTAGAGTGGATGGCAGGTCCCTATGGCAAACTTGCAGGTACTATAAAGTCAGGCTATGAAGGGCTTAAATCAAAAGCAGGCGGAGCACTAGGCAATGAAAAAATAGATTATATACAGCAAATGGCCGTATTTCTAATAAACTATGTTATTTGTGTTTATCTATATCTTTTTATTATATCTACTTTGGTTCTGACCTTGACTTCTGCTCTTATTGCTATAAAAATTATTTATTTTTTTATTGAAATTATAATTGTATTTTTCATATCAATGGCAGTAATGCTGTGGGTATTAATGTTTGACAAACAAAAAGCCACCTCAACGGTTGGCGAATTTTTCTATAAAATAGCGATTCTAAGCATGTCTCCAATTAGTATTGTTCTATCGGTTTATGTCTATATGTTTTCAAAAGGAGCTTTGTTTTGGCTCTACGGTATGATGTCCGAGCTTATGCTTTATGTTTCAATAGAAGCAGGGGATGAATTTGATGGTAGCGAATTGATAGGTTCTTTTTCTACTCTCCAGGCATATGCTGTATATAGCATAGG
>JAYQWJ020000142.1:0-3724 GCA_035829175.2 Candidatus Albibeggiatoa psychrophila | reverse complement strand
GTACCCAATCCACCATACATTAACTGCTAATGCTGTAAACCTATTTTTAAATCATACTTCTTTGAGCAATCGCGTGCCAGATGCCAAGTCTTGCCACATTCTACGTTTTATATCAAACCAAGGATTGACCGCGCTTAAAAAGAAAACTACCCACCAAAGCGAAGCCAACCACATTATCGGTTCAGACGAAAATGACAAATAACACGCCAAACTAAAAATAAAATAAATCGCACTGGCAACGACAAAACGTCGAACTGCTTGCCACCAACTTATTTGAGTTCCCGTCCCATTATCCTGAACCAAACGTACTTTCCACGTCGACATCGCCAAGGTTTGTCCTGAACGTTTCCACTGCCATCCAAAATAGAAAAAACTTACAAAAACAAGGTATAAAGCATAAATTAGGCTATTTTCTGCATGTGAAAAAGGCAAGGCGATGACACCTGCAAAAAATAATACCGCAAATAGCAATAAACTCTCGTATAAAATCATGGTGTAATAACGCCATAAGCCCAAAGGCAATAAAGCTTTTTCTTGTTCCTGATTATTTTGTGTCATACTTGAAATATCCAAAATTGTCCGCAATGCTGTTAAGCAAGGTTTCAATGCTATATCAATGAGTAAATTATCTATCATAATATAGAAAACTAGATTTTTAGGTAGTAAATTGTTTTTACAGCTTGAAATAAAAAAAATCACTAGGGATTGTCAAAAACGCATGGACATTATAACCTTAGCAACAATGACTTCTAAATAGTGAATGTAAAATTTTTAAGGTACGGCTGTAACAATGGCAGATTCTCCCAATAATACCCCAGATTATGATGATAACTTTGTTGTCGAAGAGGCGCGTCCAAAATTAAAAAAACCGCCTCTATACAAAGTGATACTGATAAATGATGACTATACACCTATGGAATTTGTTGAGCATATTTTAGAAGTGTTTTTTGGTATGCCGAGCGAAGCCGCTAGTCGCGTCATGTGGCAAATCCATACACAAGGAAAGGGCATTTGTGGCACTTATTCGCGTGAAATCGCAGAAACCAAAGTGACACAAGTCAACAATTACGCTCGAGAAAATCAACATCCACTCCTATGTACGATGGAGCAAATCTAAATCACAGATAGCAGGTTAAAGCGACAATAATTAATCAACCTGCCTATCTTAAAAAGTGAGGTTAGTTATGAGCATGTTAAGTAAAGAATTAGAACTCACATTAAGTGATGCTTTTAATTCAGCTAAACAAAAACGCCATGAGTTTATGACAGTTGAACATCTACTCTTAGCCCTGACGGAAAATCCAACTGCAGCCGATGTATTACGTGCCTGTGGTGTGAATTTAGACGCATTGCGCAAAGATTTGATGGACTTTTTAGAATTAAATACGCCAAAATTATCGCGCCGTGATGAACGTGAGACCCAACCAACATTGGGCTTTCAACGGGTATTGCAAAGAGCCGTATTTCATGTGCAATCTTCAGGCAAAAAAGAAGTTACGGGCGCAAATGTGCTGGTTTCTATTTTTGGTGAACGAGAATCACAAGCGGTGTATTTTTTAGATAAACAAGATATTGCTCGGTTAGATGTGGTCAATTTTATTTCGCACGGCATATCCAAAGTCGATAACGACAATACAGATATTCCAAATGTGCAAGAAGATGAGATTGGTAGCGACTCAACCCCAGCGAAAAATCCGCTTGAAGTGTATACGGTAAATCTAAATGAGCAAGCCGCTTTAGGCAAAATTGACCCATTGATTGGTCGTCAATACGAAGTGGAACGCACGCTACAAATCTTATGCCGTCGCCGCAAAAATAACCCCTTATATGTGGGTGAAGCAGGCGTTGGTAAAACCGCGATTGCCGAAGGTTTAGCCAAAATGGTGGTTGAAGGCAAAGTGCCTGAAATTTTAAAAGGCAGCGTGATTTATTCACTGGATATGGGTGCATTATTGGCGGGCACAAAATATCGTGGTGATTTTGAAAAACGTTTGAAATCAGTGATTGCCCAATTGCGTAAACAACCTGATTCAGTATTATTTATCGATGAAATTCATACTATTATTGGCGCGGGTGCAGCGTCGGGTGGTGCAATGGATGCGTCGAATTTGATTAAACCTGTGTTGGCATCGGGCGAATTAAAATGTATTGGTTCGACCACTTATCAGGAGTATCGCGGTATTTTCGAGAAAGATCGGGCGTTATCACGACGTTTTCAGAAAATTGATGTGATTGAACCGACTGTTGAAGAAACCGTGCAGATTTTGAAAGGCTTGAAATCTCGGTTTGAAGAACACCATGAAATCAAATTTGCGCAACCTGCATTACGTGCGGCGGCGGAATTGTCTAATAAGTATATTCATGATCGTCATTTGCCCGATAAAGCGATTGACGTAATTGATGAGGCGGGTGCTAAACAACGCTTGTTGCCACCCTCAAAACGCAAGAAAACCATCAATGTCACCGATGTTGAAAGTATTGTAGCGAGCATTGCGCGAATTCCACCCAAAAGTGTTTCTTTGTCGGATAAAGATGTGTTGCGTAATTTAGAGCGTGATTTAAAAATGGTGGTGTTTGGTCAAGACATCGCAATTTCAACCTTAGCCACCGCGATTAAAATGAGTCGTTCAGGCTTGGGTAATCAAGAAAAACCGATTGGTTCATTTCTATTTGCAGGTCCTACGGGTGTCGGTAAAACCGAAGTCACTCGTCAGCTCGCTAAGATTCTGGGCATTGATTTGATTCGATTTGATATGTCGGAATATATGGAACGACACACGGTTTCACGTTTGATTGGTGCACCTCCGGGTTATGTTGGTTTTGACCAAGGCGGTTTATTGACCGAAGCGATTAATAAAACCCCGCATTCTGTTTTGTTACTTGATGAAGTTGAAAAAGCCCATCCTGATGTGTTTAATTTGTTATTGCAGGTGATGGATCACGGCAAATTGACGGATACTAACGGTCGTCAAACCGATTTTCGTAATGTGATTTTAGTCATGACCACCAATGCAGGTGCTGAAGATTTAAACCGTGCCTCAATGGGCTTTAACCCTCAAGATCACACCAGCGATGCGATGGGGACGATTAAACGCTTGTTTACGCCAGAGTTTCGCAATCGTTTAGATGCTATCGTGCAATTTGATTCCTTGCCATTAGACATTGTGGCGCATGTGGTTGATAAATTTGTGATCGAGTTGGAAGCGCAATTAGAAGCGAAAAATGTCACCTTGCAAGTGGATGAGGAAGCCCGTCGTTGGTTAGCGATAAAAGGCTATGATCCGAAAATGGGTGCACGCCCGATGGCGCGTTTGATTCAGGATAAAGTCAAGCGTGCGTTGGCGAATGAATTGTTATTTGGTCATTTGGAAAAAGGCGGGCATGTCACCATCAAAGTTAAAGATGATGATTTATTGATTGAATCGCTAGAAGGTCAAAGCAGTAAATTAGAGGCATCAGAAGCTTAGTCAAATAACGCCTAGTTGTTGCAAAATGGCTAGGCGTTTTGTGATTAAGTTAAGTTTACAGTATCGACCGTCCTACCAAATCTATTTTTTGCCTTGGCTTAGATTATTTACGCCAATTTCTGAACCCAATAACTTATAATTATTCCTCAACGTTCCTTAACTTTTGTCGGAGTCAGAGAATTTCCCCTATTCTCTCGTGACGATTTCTCTCGTGACGATGCACTGCGTCGTCATGCCACGAGACGCACTAGCGTCTG
>JAYQWJ020000141.1:0-2202 GCA_035829175.2 Candidatus Albibeggiatoa psychrophila | reverse complement strand
AACTGATACAAGAAAAAACGGAATAAAATGAATAATTTTGACCAAGCGGTTGAACGTCGTAACACCGATAGTATTAAATGGAATCACTATGAATCAGATGTCTTGCCATTGTGGATTGCAGACATGGATTTTAAATCACCACAACCCATTATTGATGCCTTGCAAGCGCGAGTCACTCAAGGGCATTATGGTTATGGTCATGATAATCAAGAACTTATTGAACTGATTTGCGAACGAATGCAACGCCTTTATCAATGGACAGTACATCCTGATGAAGTGATTTCATTACCGGGATTGGTCGGTGGTTTTAATGCAGCCTGTCGTGCGATTGGTGAACAAGGCGATACCGTTTTAGTGCAAACACCTATATATCCGCCTTTTCTCAGTGCGCCGTCAAATCAACAACGTCAATTACAAATCGCAGAACTTGCGTTTCAAACCAATAATGGCTATTTAGATTATTCTATCGATTTTGATGATTTTAAGCAGAAAATGACTGATAAAACCCGTTTATTCATTTTATGTCATCCACACAATCCGATTGGTCGCAGTTTTTCAGAATCAGAACTCACACAAATGGCTGATCTCTGTTTGCAAAATAATACGGTAATTTGTTCCGATGAAATTCATTGTGATTTGATTTTAGAAGGGAAACATCAACCGCTTGCCAGCTTATCCCCCGAAATTTCCCAACAAACAATTAGCCTATTTGCACCGAGTAAAACCTATAATATTGCAGGTTTGGGTTATAGTTTTGTTATCATTCAAAATCCAAAATTAAAACGTCAGTATCAGCAAGCGATGGCAGGCATTATGCCTTATGCGAATATTTTAAGCGTGGTTGCTTCATTGGCTGCATATAAATATTGTGATGATTGGTTGCAGGATTTAATCGTTTATTTGCGTGAAAATCGAGATTTTGCGCTGAATTACATGCAACATAATCTACCTCAAATCAAAACCACCAACCCAACAGCAAGTTATTTGTTATGGCTAGATTGTCGTGATTTAAATCTTGAAAATCCGTATCAATTCTTTCTAAATCAAGCAAAAATTGCATTAAGTGATGGCAAAACATTTGGTCAAGCGAGTGATGGTTTTCTGCGTTTAAATTTTGGCTGCTCGCGTGACGTATTAGCTGAAAGTTTAGACAGAATGTATCAAGCCTTGCAAAATTGAGTTATTATTTGGAGCAACATTAATCTCAGAGAGGGTATTTTTATGTGTTTAGGTATTCCAATGCAAATTATTGAAATTGATGGGTTTAATGCACGTTGTAGCGCAAAAGGTGTAGAACGGGATATCAGCTTATTTATGCTCCAACATGAAACCTTAGCCGTTGGCGACCATGTGATGATACATGTGGGCTATGCGATTCAAAAAATGACTGAGCAAGAAGCCAATTCAACATGGGAATTATTCGATGAAATTTTAAGTGTAGAAGATGAGGCAACTGCCCGTGCATGAGTTGTCCATTTGCCAAGCGTTGATGACACAAGTTGAAACCGTTGCAGCCGAACATCAAGCCAGCAAAGTGACTCGTATTATGGTGCAAGTTGGGGTGCTCAGCGGGGTTGCGCCTGATTTATTGGTTCAAGCATTTAGCATTGCACGCGCGGGAACAGTGGCAGAAAACGCCGAATTAATAACCGAAAGCTTGCCGATTAAAGTACGCTGTCGTCAATGTAGCGCAGAAACTGAAGTCAGTGCAAATCGTCTACTGTGTGCGGAATGCGGTGACTGGCAAACCCAATTGATTAGCGGCGATGAGTTATTGCTTGCCAGTGTGGAATTAGAAGGCGTGCCATAAAAAGCAAAAGATGACTAAAACCAGCCTATTTTTCATATTTTTACTAAACTCACATTTTCAGTAATATTCTCTCCATTGTCATCCATGTTCTTCAACGGTTTGTAAGAAAATATGTGCTTCTTTAATCAACTGTAACTCTATAAAAATAATATATAAAATCCCAAAATAAGTCAGGGGTATTCTTAAACAGGTGTGAACAAAAATGCGGCAAACTCAAGCCGCGAAATTAAAATATTGCTCAAGTTTAAATCAACATTATTGCCAAAGCCTATTAGCTCGCAGTTTTCTCAAACTCAACATAGCCTTCGCATTTTTAGGTTTCCACCATGCTCTGGAGCGTTTCAAGCATTGCCTCGTTACATGTCAATGTTGAAATACAATCAGATGTACTA
>JAYQWJ020000140.1:0-2620 GCA_035829175.2 Candidatus Albibeggiatoa psychrophila | reverse complement strand
GTCATCAGAGAAAATATTAAGGTGCTGTTAACAAGAAAATATCCCAAAAATTGGGTTTGATTTCACCAACATGCTCATAGCCTTCTTCTGTTGGTTTGAAAATGTGTATGACACCTTCGGGTTTTGGTAAAATGCCTGTTGCTTCCTCCAAGTTGACAGAGTGAGACACAATAATTGTATTTTTACCCTCTTCTGGCTTCATACCCAATAATTGCACCAAGGTATCTGAATATTCCGCACGTTCTTCCTCAGTTTCTAAAGCCGCAGCATAAGTCAATTCTGGACGAGCACTCGCCTGACCAAACGCCAAATTTGCAGTATCTACACAACGACAATAAGGGCTGGTGTGCACATCACCAATCGAAATGCCTAATTTTTTCAACGCACTACCGATGATTTTAGCTTGTTTTTTACCTTTATCAGATAAATTACGCTGTGTTTTACAATTTTCTAAATCAACTTCATATTCATCACCTTCGGTCTCACTTTGCGCATGACGCATAAAAATGACATAACCACCTGATTTTAATTCTTTAATTAATTGCGAACCTGTTGGCTTTGGCGGCAGTTTAGGCGGGCTTAATTGCGAGATTATTGCACGAACCTCATTCGTTGTGGATGGAGTTGCATCTTCAGTTTCAGCCTGCACCGTAACACTCAGTGCAAATAAAGGTAAAATAAACCAATGAGATAAAAGCTTTGCGTAACGCATAATATTCTCCTTATGAAAACGGGTCACAATCTGTGAATATTTAGGCAGTATCGCATTTAAACAATAGGTATGTGTAGATTTTCTGGTTTGACCTAAATACAATTGTAAACTGCCACAGATATAATAAATTAAATAACAATATTTTGGAAACCACCATGCAGAATTCGATAACACAAACCGAGATTTGGAAGCAATTGCAACAGCATCAAATCGACATTTCTTCAAGCCATTTATCTGAATTATTTCAGCAAAATCCTCAGCGTTTTTCACAGTTTTCTTTAGAATCATGCGGCCTGTTGTTGGACTATTCGCGTAATCATCTGACGCAAGAAACTGTAGATTTATTATGTAAACTGGCGAATCAAGCCCAATTACAAACTTGGATTGAACGAATGTTTGCGGGCGAAAAAATCAATCATACTGAAAATCGCGCCGCTTTACATACTGCTTTGCGTAATCGTAGTAATACTGCTATTTATGTTGATGGTGAAGATGTGATGCCTAAGGTAAATATGGTGCTGAATCAAATGCAGAAATTTGCCGAATCAGTGCGTAACGGTATTTGGCAGGGTTATACGGGAAAGCCGATTGAAACCATTGTTAATATTGGAATTGGTGGCTCAGATTTAGGACCTGCGATGGTGGTGCGAGCCTTAAAACCATATCACCATGAACGCTTGAAATCTCATTTTGTTTCCAATGTTGATGCCACACATATCTCGGAAATATTGGCAGAAGTGAATCCTGAAACAACTCTGTTTATTATTGCATCAAAGACGTTTACCACCCAAGAAACAATGCTTAATGCACATAGTGCGCGAGATTGGTTTTTAAAACAGACTGATAATAATGAAGCGGCGATTGCCCAACATTTTGTTGCTGTGAGTACCAATCGTGAGAAAGTCATTGAATTTGGTATTAATCCTCATAATATGTTTGAGTTTTGGGATTGGGTTGGTGGTCGTTATTCGTTGTGGTCGGCGATTGGTTTGCCGATTGTGATGATGATCGGTATGGATAATTTCAAGAAATTGTTGGCGGGTGCGCATGAGATGGATAAACATTTTCAAAATGCCCCGTTAGAACAAAATATGCCTGTTTTATTAGGTTTAATTGGGATTTGGTATAACAACTTTTTTGAGAATGCACAAAGTCACGCTGTGTTACCTTATGATTTTGCTTTGGAATTATTGCCGCCTTATTTACAACAATTGGTGATGGAAAGTGTAGGCAAACGTATTTCGCGCGATGGGGAAGTGGTGGATTATGCAACTTGTCCGATAGTCTGGGGTGCACCGGGGAATAATGGTCAACATGCGTTTTATCAATTATTGCATCAAGGCACGCATATTGTTCCTGCTGATTTTATTATTGCAATTGAAAATGTATATGACAAAGATGAACATGAAATAGCCAATTTATCCAATGTCTTAGCTCAAACTGATGCCTTAATGAATGGGCGTTCTGCTGAAATGACGCGGAAAATGTTGCAAGATAACGGCGAAACGGGAGAAGAAATTGCATTACAGCTTCCACATCGCACTTTTATGGGCAATAAGCCGAGTAATGTATTGGTTTATCAGCGTTTAAATCCTGAAACATTGGGCACATTATTGGCATTGTATGAACATAAAACCTTTGTACAAGGCGTGTGTTGGAATGTAAACCCATTTGATCAGTGGGGCGTTGAATTAGGCAAACAAGTTGCGAATAACTTACTACCTGATTTGGAAGGAAAAACCCATCATATTAGTGCTGATAATGCGCTCAGTGGCTTGCTCAATTATATTAAAGCCAAGCGATAATTATGCTCAATAAGCTGAATTTGATATAAGCCTAATTATATTTTTAATAATCAAATAGTTAGCTACTTTTCAAGTTTGAAAGTTTTTCTTGTTCCAACGGTCT